>URNJ01000055.1 GCA_900549215.1 uncultured Collinsella sp. | reverse complement strand
GTTCGCGAAGCGAACACGCGGATTCTCCGCGCAATGCTTCAGCCCAATATCGATGCGATGCCGACTAAGCTCCGGCTGCCCATGCCCCGCTTTAACGCAAGCCCCAAACCGCGGAGAATCGAGCTCTGCTCCAAAACCTGCGCGCTCGCCATCCTAAAACTGGGTAGAAGAAAGCCAAAACGCAATCGCAGGAGGTCAATATGACTGCAGAAGATAAGGCAAAGAACGCCGGCAAGGTCGCGCTCGTCTTGGAGGGTGGCAGTTTTCGTGGGCAGTTTACCGCGGGCGTGCTCGACGTCCTCATGGAGGCAGGCGTCGAGATTCCGGCTGTCTACGGTGTATCGGCCGGCGCCCTCAACGGCGTGAACTACAAGTCGCACCAGATCGGCCGTGCCAACCGCATCAACCTGGCTTTCTGCAACGACAACCGCTTCATGGGCGCCGCATCGTTTGCGTCCACGGGCTCTATTGTGGGTTACGACTTCATCTTCAACGATGTCCAGGACCGCCTAGATCCCTTTGACAACGAGACGTTCGACGCGAGCCCCATCGAGATGTACGCCGTTGCGACGGATATGCTGTTCGGAACCGCCACGTACCTCCCGGTCAAAAGCGCCGTACTTGACCTCGATGCCGTGCGCGCATCGACGTCGCTGCCGCTGGTGACGCCGCCGGTCGAGATTGACGGGCACAAATACGTCGACGGGGGCGTGGCGGATTCGGTTCCTATCGAGCATGTGCTCGAGGAGGCGGGCTTCGACCGTGCGGTTGTCATTGTCACGCAGGACCGTTCGTATGAGAAAAAGCCCTACGAGTTTTTGCCGGCCGCGCGCGCCCGCTATGCCGACTACCCCTATCTGCTCGAGGCTATCGAGACGCGCCACGACCGCTACAACATCCAGCGCATGCACCTGTGGAAGTATGAGCGCGAGGGCCGTGCGTTGGTCGTCGCTCCGCAAAAGCCGGTCGAGGTCGGCCATGTCGAGCACGATTCGGCAAAGCTTTTGGACCTGTATATCCAGGGCCGTCAGGAGGCAAAGCGCCTGCTCGCGGAAATCCAAGAGTTCGTTGAGCGCTAACGACGGCGAACCCTCAAAATATGACAACAGCTAAAGAGCTGGAAAATCACGGCTCGTGGATGACATGTGCAGAAACTCTGGTCGGAGCCAAAATACCTGTTGACTCGTACGGCGAGCGGGGTAATATGGACGGGTTACTTGCAGAGCCCCGTGAATCTCTGTAACAACACGTACTGTACATGGAGGAGTCTAAGTGATTTCGAAATCGACTCACTACGCCAAGCAGGGCGAGGTCCAGCGCAACTGGGTTCTCGTCGACGCCGATGGTGCTGTCCTGGGCCGTCTTGCCACCCAGATCGCAATGATCCTGCGCGGTAAGAACAAGCCCCAGTTCACGCCCAACAGCGACTGCGGCGACTTCGTTGTCGTCATCAACGCCGATAAGGTCCAGCTTACCGGTAACAAGGCCGACACGAAGACCTATTATCGCCACAGCGGCTACAACGGCGGCCTCAAGGCTGAGAGCTTCCGCCAGGCTATGGAGAAGCACCCGGAGAAGGTCATCGAGCGCGCCGTTCGCGGTATGCTGCCCAAGACCACCCTCGGCCGTGCCCAGATGACCAAGCTTAAGGTCTACGCTGGTGCCGAGCATCCGCATGCTGCCCAGAACCCCACGAAGATTGAGCTGGAGGCTTAAAGATGGCTGAGAACACCGTTGTCTACCAGGGTACCGGCCGTCGTAAGAACGCCGTCGCCCGCGTCCGTCTCGTCCCCGGCACCGGCAAGGTGACCATCAACAAGCGTGACGCCGAGCAGTATTTCGGCCGTCATCAGCTCGTTGAGAACGCCCTTGCTCCCTTCAAGGTGACCGACACCGCCGGTCAGTTCGACGTTATCGCTCTGTGCGATGGCGGCGGCATCTCCGGTCAGTCCGGCGCTCTGCGTCTGGGCATCGCTCGCGCTCTTCTGAACGCTGGCGACTACCGTGCTGACCTCAAGAAGGCCGGTTTCCTTACGCGCGATGCTCGCGTGGTCGAGCGCAAGAAGTACGGCCTCAAGAAGGCCCGCCGCGCTCCCCAGTTCTCCAAGCGCTAAGGTTTTATCTCCTTTCGAGATACAATGTACAAGCGGGGCCTGCCGATTCCTCGGCGGGTCCCGCTTTTCTTTTTCGACTAGGGTGGGCGGTTGCATATCGCCTGCTAGGGAAGGAGCGATCCTATGCCCCAGAACATCTTCGGTACCGACGGCGTCCGTGGCGTCGCCAATGCCGATCTTTCGTGCGACCTCGCGTTTCGCCTGGGCCGCGCGGCGACCAAGTTTCTTGGTCCGGACATCTGCATCGGCCGTGACACGCGCCTTTCGGGCACCATGCTCGAGAGCGCTCTGACCGCCGGCATTATGGCCGAGGGCGGCCGTCCGCACTGCTGCGGCGTCATCCCCACGCCTGCCGTGGCACTGCTCACCGTTCAGAACGAGCTCGACGGCGGCATCGTCATCTCTGCTTCGCATAATCCGCCGGAGTTCAACGGCATCAAGTTCTTTAGCCGCAAGGGCATGAAGCTTCCCGATGCTGTCGAGGAAGAGATCAGCGCCTGGGTCATGTCCGAGGAAGCCATGGCTGCCGATACGCTGCCGACCGGTGCCGGCGTGGGCCACATCATCAAGATGAAGGACGCTCGCAAGGCATACGTCGACCACGCCATCGACACGCTTGATGGCCTGAGGCTCGATGGCCTGGTCGTTGCCGTCGACTGCGGTCACGGTGCTTCGTGCCAGACCACGCCCGCCGCACTGCAGCGCCTGGGCGCCACGGTCCATGCCATCAACACCGATTACTGCGGCACTGACATTAACGTTGAGTGTGGCTCCACTCATCTTGAGCCCTTGCGCGAGCTCGTGCTGCGCACCCATGCTGACATCGGTCTGGCCCACGACGGCGACGCCGACCGCGTACTGTTCGTGGACAGCGAGGGCAATGAGATCGACGGTGACTACATCCTGGCTATCTGCGGCTCCGACCTCGCCGCTCGCGGCAAGCTCGCCAACTCCGAGATCGTCTCGACCGTCATGTGCAACCTGGGCTTCTCCATCGCTATGAAGGAGCAGGGCTTCGAGATGGTCCAGACCGCCGTGGGCGACCGCTACGTTCTGGAGCGCATGCTCGCGGACGGCGCCGTCATCGGCGGCGAACAGTCCGGCCACATCATCTTCCTGGAGCACAATACCACCGGCGACGGCCTGGTGACGGCTCTGCAGCTGCTGGCCGTGCTCAAGCGCACCGGTCGCACCCTCACCGATCTTGCCGGTATCATGAAGAAGTACCCGCAGGTACTCGTCAACGTGCATTCCGACAACAAGGCTGGTCTGGACGATTGCCAGCCCATCTGGGATGCCGTCGCTGCTGCCGAGAAGGAGCTTGACGGCCGCGGCCGCATTCTGGTGCGCCCGAGCGGCACCGAGCCGCTGGTCCGCGTGATGGCCGAGGCCGAGACGCACGAGCTGACCCAGCGCGTTGTCGACGACATCGTCGAGGTTGTCAAGCGCGAACTTCCCTAATGGTCAAAAACGGGTGCCAAGTGGTAAACTGTTAAGGTTATTTTGGTTGATCGGTATGTCCGAGGGGGAGCATGTTCACTAAAGTCCTAAGGTCTTTTGGTATGCGTGGTCGAGTCCTTACGTTGGATGCTCCCATCTCGGGTGACGTCATTCCGCTCTCCGAGGTAAACGATCAGACGTTTGCTACCGGCCTTTTGGGCCAGGGCGTGGCGATTCAGCCTACGGGTACGCGCGTGATCGCGCCGGCTGACGCGAAGGTCGAGGCCATTTTTCCCACGGGACACGCCGTTGCGCTTAACACGGTCGATGGCCTGGACGTGCTCATCCACGTTGGTTTGGACACTGTTCAGCTCGAGGGCAAGCACTTTACCGTACATGCGCAAGTGGGTGACATCGTCCATAAGGGCGATGTGCTCATTGAGTTCGATCGCGAGGCAATTGCTGCCGAGGGCTACGATGTGACGGTTCCCATCTTGGTGTGCAACTCCGTTGAGTTCTCAAGCATCAAGGGCTCCGTTGGCGTGCATGTCGAAGAGATGGACCAGCTCATCGTTGCTCGCGAGCGCTAACAAGTGCACGAGGCCATTAGCCTACAATTCAAACACGTTTACGGAGGGCGCCCTTGAAAGAGGACGCCCTCCGTGGCAAGATGGGATTTGTCCGAGGCTAAACAGCTTTGGGTCACCGTGGACGGGCAGGGGCCTCGACGCGGTTAGACACGAGACACATACATTACGCGACCTCGCCCTGGTGGCCGCACACGTTGGTTGCGGCCGACGCGGGCCGCGGGCAAGTGCTTGTAAGGGAGCCTTGCCTCTCTTGTACGAGAAAGGACGCGTAATGAAGATCATTAAAGCTAAAGACTACGAGGATATGAGCCGCAAGGCCGCCAATATTATCTCGGCGCAGGTTATCCTCAAGCCCGACTGTGTGCTGGGCCTTGCCACCGGCTCCACCCCGATCGGTGCCTACAAGCAGCTCGCTGCTTGGTACAAGAAGGGTGACGTCGACTTTGCCGAGGTCAGCACCTACAACCTGGACGAGTATCGTGGCCTTTCGCACGACGATCCCCAGAGCTATCACTACTTCATGCGTGAGAACTTCTTCGATCACATCAACATCGACCTGAACAACACGCATGTGCCCGATGGTTCCAACCCCGACGCCGCCGCTGCCTGCTCTGAGTACGACAAGATCGTCGCCGAGGCCGGTTACCCGGATCTGCAGCTGCTCGGTATTGGCAACAACGGCCACATCGGCTTCAACGAGCCCGATGACCACTTCTCCAAGGGTACGCACTGCGTCGACCTCACCGAGAGCACCATTCAGGCCAACAGCCGCCTGTTCGACAGCATCGACGATGTTCCCCGTCAGGCCTACACCATGGGTACCCAGACCATCATGTATGCCCGTATGATCCTGGTCGTCGCCAACGGCGAGGCCAAGGCTCAGGCCGTGCATGACATGTGCTATGGTCCGGTTACGCCCGAGTGCCCGGCTTCGATCCTGCAGCTGCACACCAACTGCGTTGTCGTTGCCGACGAGGCCGCCCTTTCGCTCTGCGAGTAGCGCGAATCCTGCAGCTCGACATAGCCTTGCCTAAGGCCTCCGCTTTGCGGGGGCCTTTTTGCTATCCCTTTTTGCCCACTTGACCAAAAACTTGCCGCAAGCTTGACGAATGCCGGATGTCCAACAGCTTGATTCATTCTATACCAGATTCTATGCAAAAATGCCACTAGAAGGTCGTAGACGGTAGCGGGTGCTAGGCGAGTTGAATGACATAGCTGAACATTGTTCATTTGCGTTACACTGCCGCTTAGATGGGACAAGCTGACAAGCTCATTTACCTGCTTAAAGACCGATTAGTCGGGGGATTAATAACAATCGGCCCTCGCTGTACAAAAACTTGCCGCTTGCGTACCAAAAGACAACCTAAAACACAAGGTCGCTCTATTCATAGCGCGGCTTGTATGGTCTTGCGGCTACAGTGTCCATACGGTCGAGTTGAGGAGCGGGCATGGTAAACGATTTGAGCGGTATAGACGACCTCGAGCTGATGCCGTTAGGCGGAGGCTATATGGTGCGACGCGAACGCTTGATGAATGAGCTTATCGCCAAGGGCCGAAAGGCCGGCATCGTGGTGCTTTATGCACCCGACGGGTTTGGGAAGACCTCGGTGCTGCTGCAGTACACCCATGAGGTTAAATGCGACCCGACGCGAGGCCCCGTGCGGATTATCGAGGCCGATCGCGCCACTGGGCGCGAGGTGTTTATGCAGCTTGAGGTGGTTGCCGAAGAACTCAAAGACAAACCGCACTCCCTTATCGCGATTGATAATGTGCCAAACCTCGATCAGCACGATACCGAAGACCTCATCGACAGGATTCGCGGCCTGCGCGCTATGGGGGTAGGGGTCTTTATCTCCTGCCGTCCTTCAAATCGTCAGCTGATTCATGGGCTGGGCGATTCGGTTAAGATCAATGCGCAGATGCTCAAGGTGCATGCCTATGAGTATTCGGCGTGGGCATCGGCGTTTTCGATCAGCACATCGCTCGACTTTTATCAGCTCACGCAGGGTGTGCCCGAACTCGTTTCGGCATTGCAGACGGGTCTGTATGGCCAAGGCGACGTAGCCGGTCTGCTCGAAAACGAGATTGTCAACGTATATGGCGCGGCACTTGTCGATCTGGCTTCGCTCGACAATAATGCGCTGTTTTGCGTGGCATGTCTCATGGTTTTGATGGGCGAGGGCAATATTGCAGAACTCGAGGCTTGCGGGGTGAGGCTGTCGATGGTCGACCAGTCCTACTTTGTACGCGACTACCCGATCTTTGGCTTGGATCCCGCCGAGCGGAGTTTTACGTGTCTGGGCACAGAGGATAACGGACGCTTGCGTTTGCGTAAGTTGGTGGCCGAGGTTCGCCCCGAACTTGTTCCGAGGGCGGCCCGGATTTTGCTTAAGGCGGGCCGATGCGATGCGGCGATGGGCCTGGCGGACGCCTTTTTGGACCGTGAAGCGGTCCTTGAACTTGCTGGGCAGTATGGGGTCGATCTTGCTCTGACGGGGCACGGGGCCGATATCTGCCGAGCAGCGCTGGGCACGATCGATGCCGACGATCCGGCTCCAGAGCCAACGCCTGCCGAGGCGCTCGGCGTATATCTGGCAGCGGTCAGCGTGTCCAATACAAAGCTCGCTCGCTATATGGCATCGGTTATCGAGCGCGGGGGCGAACGGGCAGCCTGCGAAATAGACCCTGTTTCATGGAGGGTGGCCCAGACGCTGACGGCTGTTTGCTATGGGGACAACGGGCTTGGGCTTCCTACGAACCTGGCCGTACCAGAAATCGAGACATCCCATACCGCACTCGATATGTTGTCTGCGCATATCGAGGTCAAGCGGTGCCTGACCGAGCGGGGAGATGACGGCGGCGTTCTACAGCAGCTCAAAACGAGCAAGGCCTACGACTGCGAGCTCGACATCGCGGGGATTGTTCTACGGGCCGATAGCATGCTGGTGGAGCTCTTTGACGGGTCGTTTGCGGGAACCGACGAGCGCGACGACGAGATGACGGTGGTGCGGGAGGCGCTCGATGTACGCGGGCTTAAGGCGATGGCTATCTGGGTGCGTATGGTGTTGGCGGCACGGCGGCTCCTTTCCGGCTTGCCGGTAACCGACGATGCGGCGTTCAACGAGCTCGATCGTTTTGCCGTGCGCATGCGCGACAACCAGATTCAGCTGTTTGGCCTGTTGCTAGAAGGCTGGCAGTCGCTGGCAGAGGGGCGCCCGGTTAATGCAAAGTTCCGTGCGGTCCAAGTGCTCAAACTTGCCGAGGAGTCGATTGCGTACATGCGCGATAACGCATTGCTGCTGGAGCGCGCGGCATATCTGCGTAACACCTCGATGGTTTCGGTGCGCGAGGAAGCGGAGTTGCTCGATATAAGCCAGACGCAGGTTGGTGGCGCAGAAGCCTGGATGGTGGCGCTGCATTTGGCCTGTGCGGGCCGAGACAGCGACCTCGCGGCCTGGATGTCCATGAATCGCGCGGGGATTCTGGAACCGTCGTATCGGCTCTTTGCGCGCCTTGCCATGCATTGTCTGGGCGAGCCGGCGGCCAGGATACGCAAGAAGCTTCCCGTGCGCGAGCTATCGCGGTACTCGCTGCGCGACGATTTGGAAGGGGAGGGCGAGCGCCTGTTCCAGGCCGGCGAGGTTGAAGCCGTTGATACCATCGACCATATCGAGATTCGCATGTTTGGCGCGTTTCGCGCCGAGCGCGACGGGTTTCCCATCACGGACAAAATGTGGCGCCGCAAGAAGGCGGCGACGCTTGCCGAGCGGCTTGCGCTGGGCATGGATGCGCTCGTCGATCGTGAGACGCTGGCCATGGAGCTGTGGCCCCATGCCGAGTTCAATAGCGCCCGCAATAACCTGTACTCGACGATATCGCGCTTGCGGTCGGCTTTGGGACCGACGCCAGACGGCAAGTCGTGTGTGCTCATCCAAAATGAATGCATCGGGCTCAACAGCGACTACGTCAAGACCGATGTACGGCTGTTTGACCAGATAAGCCGCGAGGTTTTGGGAAATCGCACGGGTGCGCGCGGGCCCCATTTAGTTGAGCTGTGCCTTAAGATTGAGCAGCTTTATGCCGGACCGTTGTATGTTCCCAATGGCTGTAATCCCACCTACTTTTTACGTATGCGACGCATTATGCAGTCAAAGTACATCGATTGCATGATTAAGGGAGCAAATGCCGCTCTAGAAGAAAACGATCTGCAGTCGGCGATTTGGCTGGCGGAGTCGGGCCTTCGGCAGGAAACGGCGCGTGAGGATATGGTGCGCTGCGCCATGCGTGTCTACAGTGCGGCGGGGCGGCGGCGCGATATCGTCGAGCTATACAGTGGGCATATGCACCATCTGAGGGAGCAGGTCAATGGCATGCCCGAGCCCGAGACGCGACGTCTATACGAGCGCTTGGTGGAGGGGCGGCTCAATCGCGTGCTGGTCGAGCGATAAAAAACGGGCGCCCGAAGTACTTGGGCACCCGTAAGCTTGCTATATGTTGGCTCGCCGGATCATTGGCTCTTAGACGAGCTTGATCTTCTCGATATCCTTGCGCGAGGACTCGCGATACAGCGAGAACTTGCGGCCGATAACCTGGACGACCTCGGCGTGGCAGCGCTCGGCGAGCTCCTCGGCGGCCTCGCGGGCGGAAAGACTGGAGCCATCGAGCACGGAGCACTTAACGAGCTCGTGCTTCTCCAGGTAGGCGACCGTCTGCTCGACGGTGCCCTCGTTGACGTCGGACTTGCCGATGATGATGGCGGGGTTGAGGTGATGGGCCATGCTGCGAAGCTGCTTGACCTGGGCTCCTGTCAGTGCCATGGGTTCTCGCTTTCTATGTATGGGGCGCCCCGCGACGGGGCCTTAATCTACGTGAGCTGTCCCACGATAGCGCAGGAACGGCGCGGTGTGGAGCGCGTTTGCCCAGTTCAAAAAGAATGCGGATGCCGAGTGAGTGGGCGGTGCGGGCTGCGAGCAGGCTATGAGCTGGGCGCAGAGACCGGCTCCCATGCAATAAACGCCCAACGAACCTTGCGGACATGATCGAGCATATAGCGCCCCTGCGGCACGCCCTTGGAGCCCGGCTCACCGGCATGGGGGTTCTCAATCATGTGCTGGGCGATGTAGTCGCGCAGGCGGTCGATCTTATCTTCGTTGCCATGTTCGAGCATACGGGAGAAGTCCGTCACGCCTGCCTCGAGGCTATCGAAGGTGTCGCGACGAGGCGATTCAAAGTACGTAACCTGCGGCAACGCACCCATCTGAATGAGGATGTTGAAGGCGTACACAAAGCCATTACTGCAGGTAACCGAGGCACCGATAGCGTTCATCAAGTGCAGATCATAGCGCGGGCTGGAGTTGGCGACCATCGTGACAGCACAACGCCGACGAGCCGCACGGTCAAGCTTGGCAAGCGCACCTTTTAGATTGGTCGTCGTAACCGACCGACTGGCAAAGGCAATATCCACCGCTTTCGCGACCGGTCCAACCAAATCCCAATCATCATCCCAAGCAAGCTCAAGCGGCGTTATAAGATCTTCGAGCCCGTAATACTCAATGCCGGCATCAAGGGTGCCCAACATAGCGGGGGAGAAATCAGCCGCAATCACAGGATGCCCAGCCTGAGCAAGCGGAATAGCAATCGATCCGGCCCCACACCCCATATCGAGCACCGACTCGCCGGGCTCAAGCGCCAACAGCTTTATAAAATCCCGGGCATACGGAGCGGTCTCAAGCGGCCGAAAATGCCGAGCCCGCTTATCCCACTCAAAAGAATCATCAGCCCGCCGCCGACCAGCCTGCAAGCGCATCCACTCCTGGTTCCAATCTGTGGAAAGCAGCTCAGAACGATTCTCCCCATCAACCACGGGCCAACCTCCTAGCAACAAAAAAGCGACTCCTCCCAAAAGAAGAGCCGCAACCAGCATATATCAGAAAGAACCGATCCAACGCCAAACCGCCCTCACAACCAAGGCGGGCAGGAGCGAAGCGACTGCCATACGGGATAGAACCCAACTGAGGTCCCGTTGTGCGGGAGCCCCGGGGAGGGCAAATATATAAGGTCGATCGCGAGTTCCGCACGAGCCGGAGAGCACTTAATGTGCTCTCCGTGCGAGTCAGGACTGTTCGAGCAGGCGACCTTATATATTTGCCCTCCCCGGGGCTCCTCGCCAGTCCCCCTCAGCTAGTTCTTGAGCGAGTTCAGCGGCGCCGGGAAGCGTCCGCCACGGTGGGCAAGCACGGTGCCGGCGTTGGGGTTCACCGGCATGATGGGTGCACGGCCAAACAGGCCGCCA
>URNJ01000054.1 GCA_900549215.1 uncultured Collinsella sp. | reverse complement strand
GGGTCAGCCCGTGGGAGGCCAGGGCGCCGCTGACCGGTGGACGGCACCGAGCCGTACGCTTGAACTGAGAAGGGGGAGGCCACGCGGCCTCCCCCTTTTTTGCGTTTACGGGGCGTAAATGACTCTATTACACCAGACGATCTTATCGTTTTTGGTATTGAGCCTTTATTTAAAGAAGATAAATCGAATAACAAGGGCAACTGCTATGACCGCAATGATCAAAAGCAGGATTGTCAGTCGATGCTGCTTGCGTCGTTTACTTGTCGAAACGAAGATTGATTTTCCCTGTTTTGGCGTTTCGAGATAGCGAGCCGAATGCGTCAAGGTTTGCTTTGGTCGAGGACCTCTTTGTCGATGAGTGGCGGATGCTTTCATCGGCTCATCACTAGCTGCGCTGTTTTTAGATAATGGTGCGTCTTTCAGATATACAGGGTCTCCCGAGGCGACGCCCATATGTTTACGTCCCGTTTGGGCATCCTCGAGCGTTTGATATCGATTTCTCGTCACATACTCGGGCTCCGGATCATTAATGGGCTCTTGCGAGATGTGGGGGCGATGGAACCGCGGCGGCTGCGTGGAAGTATCTTCCCCCTGCGTCGGCATAAACATTTTGTTCTGGTTTTGGTCGTCCATGATGCCCTTTAGCTCGTTACCAACAACGTGTACGCGCTCATTGTAAGCCCCTTGCTATTTGTAGCTGTGAACATACTTGTTATTTAAGCTCTGGTTCAAAGAACCTTAACCTTATTAAAACCTGAGTCAAACACACTTAGATATGCTTATAGTACTAGACTCAAAAAACTTTATAGTCGATGTATATATGAGCACTGGGTGGGCATATATAAGAGCGTCAAAAGAAGTCCCAGTCACCTAGAAGATGACTCGGCAGTCCTTAAAAGGAGTGGTAAACATGGCAAGCATGGTTCCTTATCGTTCGGTTTTTGGCGTTCGTCCTTCTGCTAGCTCGCTGTTCGATCTGTTTGATGATATGACTGACCTTGCAAACAACTCGATTGCTTCCAAGGCGTTTCCCGTTGACGTTGAGGATAAGGGCGACGGCTATGAGGTCAAGGCTTATCTGACCGGCGTCGCCAAGGACGATATCGATGTCGAGCTTAACGAGGGTCGTCTGTCCATTAGCGTGAATGTCGAGGAAGACGAGGAGAACGAGGGCAAGAACTTCCTGCAGAAGGAGTTCAGCTCGTACAGCGCAACGCGTGGCGTGTATCTAAAGGACGCTTCGAGCGAGGGCCTCTCGGCTAAGTACGCTGACGGCATCCTGACCGTTACGGTCCCCAAGATCGTCGAGAAGAAGAACGTTACGAAGATCTCCATCGACTAACTTCGTTGGTGTTCTGCGCTATTAAAAGACAGCAAAAGGGGCTGGGAAGCGATTCTCGGCCCCTTTTGCTGTCTAGGACAGTCTATTGAATGGTTACTGGCCGATGCTGGCTTGCGGGGCGTATCGAGAGTTTTCGCGATCCTTGGAGAAGGGTTGCGGAGCTGCCGACCTCGTCATCCAGGGTTGCGGTCAGAGCTTTGGCATAGCTTTTGACGGTAAGGCTCGGACGATTGTTATCTTGGCTGATATGCATGGCAATGAGCTGTTCGGTGCGTTCGGTAACAAGTTCGCGCGCGGCTTCGGCGGCTTGGCCATTGGAGAGGTGTCCCCTTGCAGACAGGATGCGCTCCTGAAGAAAGCGGGGATATTCTCCCTCGCGCAGCATGGTCACATCGTGGTTGCTTTCGAGTGCGAGGACTCGACAATCTTCGAGGGTGCTCATGGCTTGGCTCGATAGCTCTCCGGTGTCGGTGGCAAAACCGATGGAATCATCGAGGGTGTCGAATCGATAGCCGACTGGATTGATGACATCGTGTGACGTTGAGTAGGTTTGCACGTGGATGCCGGCAATGGATAGGGTGTCACCGGGATCGAATTCCTCGACAGGCAGATGAGAAAGATTTTCTTTGTTCGAAAGAGTGCCCCTGCTGGCAAAGAGGGGGCCGTGCCAGTGCTTGCACCAGACATCGAGGCCCTTGATGTGATCGCTATGCTCATGAGTAATGAGAAGAGCCGAGACGTTGTCTGTCGAGAGCCCCAGTTCTGCCATGCGCTTTAATGTCTCGCGGCGAGACAGTCCGTCATCGACCATAATGAGCCCCTGCGGGCCCTCGATGAGTGCGCAGTTGCCTTTAGAGCCACTGCCGAGGATATGAAGGTGCAGACGAGACATAAGATTCCAAAGGATACAATGGGTGCGGACGAATAGAGGAGGAAGCGAATGCCAACGGTATCACAGCATTACGGACACCATGCCGTGCCTGGGGCAGTCGATGAGACCCGGACGAGGCAGCAGGCAGCTCCTGTCGTGCTCATGGTATCAGGCGGCGCGGACTCGACGGCACTGCTTCTTATGGCGTGCACATCAAAGCTGGATATCCAAGACGGACGCGGTGTTGCCCCCATTGCTCGCGAGCGCCTGCATGTGCTGCATGTAAACCATCATCTGCGCGGCAAGGCGTCCGATGGCGACGAGGCCTTTGTGCGTGAGCTTTGCGCGAAATATGGTTTACCGCTGTGCGTGGAGCACGCTTATTTTGATGGGGAGTCGGGCAATATTGAGGCCGCAGCCCGCGAGGTGCGCTATGCCGCGGCGCGGAGGTATGTTCGCGAGCTCTGCGCCCAGACGGGGGCACCGCGAACGGCGGCTCGTATCTGCACCGCGCACACGTCTTCGGATCGCGCGGAAACGTTTTTGATGAACGCGATTAAGGGTTCGGGGCCCGCTGGCCTATCGAGCATTCCTCGCCGGAGGAATATCGTGGTGCGTCCCTTGCTCGACCTAACTCATGGCGAGCTCGTGGGCTATCTACAGGTACATGGTCAGCCGTGGCGTGAAGACGAGAGCAATGAGGATATCTCGTATCTGCGAAACTACGTGCGCCATCGAGTGATGCCGGTGGTGGCGCAGCGCAACGCGAGCGTCTGCAAGACGATTGGCGCCGCCTGCGAGATCTTAGGCGATGAGGACGCGTTTTTGTCTCAGCTTTCGGCACAGGCGTTTCGAAGCTGCCTGCGTAAGGAGGCGGCGGGCGCGCTGGTGCTCGATGCCAGGCGCCTTGCTGCGGCCGAGGTGGTAATCGCGCGGCGCATCGTGCGACTGGCGATTAAGCGCATCGATCCGGACGCTCGTCCAGAGATGCGACATGTGGAGCGAGTCCTTTCCTGCGTTGCCGAGGGCGCCGGCTCGGTCACGCTTCCGGCGGGGATTGACGCACGCATTGAGTTTGGCATGCTGGCGTTCAAGGCGCCGGCGGCTCGCGAGGGCCTGGTCGCGGACTGGGTTACCGTACCCGGTCGTTTGCCGTTGGGCGGGGGACGTATGCTGGTCACAGAACCGATGGCCGTTGAGCCGGGATGCGATATCGTGCGCCGCGCCCGTGAGCTTGCAGCTGCCGGGGAAGTGACAGCTTTGGTAGACGCGGCTGCCCTGGGTTTTGCCGACAGCGATAGTGAGCGGATCCTGGCGGGCTCGCGTGGCGAGATCCCTGCCGAGGCGCGATTGGCGCGCCTGTGGGTGGACGGTCCTGCACCGGGAGACGTGATGTGCCCGTTAGGGATGAGTGGTCGAAGCAAGAAAGTATCCGACTTGCTAGGTGAGGCTCGCATTCCCGTTTCCGAGCGCGCCGGCGTGCCCATGGTGAGGACGGCGCCGGGGGGTGCCGTGGTGTGGGTCGCCGGAGTTCGCGCGGACGAGCGTTTTAAGTGCACGGCTGCAACGCGCGTGGCATATCTGCTCCGCGTGGTCGATGCGGAATAGCGTCCCACGCCTGCTATTCTGTGCGACGTTGACGGTATTCCCGCGCTGATGGCGCACGGGCTGGTAAATTTACCCCGTGCGCTGCTAGAATGTGTAGTTCGCGTCCATACGGCGGTGTGTGGGCGATAAGCACAAGAAAGGGTTGTCATGGCTTCTCAACATCCGGATATCGAGAAGGTTCTGTTCACGCAGGAGGATATCGACGGTATCGTCTCTCGCCTAGGCGAGCAGATTACTCGCGACTACGCGGGTAAGGATCTGGTGCTGATTGCGGTCCTGCGCGGCGCCGTGGTCTTTATGGGCGACCTGATGCGTAAGATCGAGCTGCCGACCAACATCGATTTCATGGCTGTTTCGAGCTATGGCGACGGTGTGAAGTCCTCGGGTATCGTGCGTATCATTAAGGACCTGGATATCGACATCCGCGGTCGCGACGTGCTGATCGTCGAGGACATTCTGGACTCGGGCCTGACGCTCAAGTATCTGATGAAGAACCTCGAGAGCCGCAAGCCCGCTTCTCTGGAGGTCGCCGCCTTCCTGTGGAAGGACGTTGAGGACCGCGTCTCGGCCATCACGCCCAAGTATGTTGGAACCCATTGCCCCGATGCCTTTGTGGTGGGCTACGGCCTCGACTATGCCGAGCGCTATCGTAACCTTCCGTATCTGGGCATTTTGAAACCGGAGGTTTATTCGTAAGATGCCCGACGACCGTAACGATAACAATTCCCAGACTCCCCGGGACCCAAAGATCCCGGGGATGCCCGGAGGCAAGAAGCCCACGCGTACGGGCTGGCTGTATTTTATTTTGGCTTGCGCGCTTCTGGGCTACGCCTTCTTTAACATGGGCTCCGGCTTTGCCAATTCCAGCAATACCGTTAAGCTCGCGACGAGCGAGATGGTGAGCGCCATCAAGCAGGATCGCGTCGAAGATCTGACCTATACGGTTCAAGACGGAAGCGTGACGGGTCATTACTGGAAGACGAAGAAGGACAAGGGCGATACGAGCGAGCTCAAGAGCTTCTCTTCGACCTATGTCGGCTCCGATTCGCTTGCCGAGCTCATGGCGGAGCACCCCGATACCAAGTACATCGTCAACACCAACGATCCCGATTTTTGGGGCGACTTGGCGATGAGTGTGCTTCCGACGATCGCCCTTATCGCCATCATGTTCTACTTTATGCGCCAGATGATGGGCGCCAACAACAGGAACATGCAGTTTGGCAAGACCAACGCCAAGACCAACGAGGCCACACGCCCCAAGGTCAAGTTTGAAGACGTTGCCGGCGTGGACGAGGCAGTCGAGGAGCTCGAGGAGATCCGTGACTTTTTGAGCGATCCTGATCGCTATCGCAAGCTGGGCGCCAAGATCCCGCGTGGCGTGTTGCTGGTTGGCCCTCCGGGCACCGGTAAAACGCTGCTGGCCAAGGCTGTTGCCGGCGAGGCGGGCGTGCCGTTCTTTAGCATCTCGGGTTCCGACTTTGCCGAGATGTTCGTAGGTGTCGGCGCCAGCCGTGTGCGTGACCTCTTTAAGGAGGCCAAGTCCCAGGCCCCGTCGATCATCTTCATCGATGAGATCGATGCCGTGGGACGTCAGCGCGGAGCTGGCTTGGGCGGCGGTCACGACGAGCGCGAGCAGACGCTCAACCAGCTGCTGGTCGAGATGGACGGCTTTGAGGAAAGCGAGTCGGTCATCCTGATCGCTGCGACCAACCGTCCTGACATCCTAGATCCGGCATTGCTGCGTCCCGGCCGTTTTGACCGTCAGGTTACGGTCGACCGTCCGGATGTGAAGGGCCGCGAGCAGATCTTGCGCGTGCATGCCGAGAACAAGCCGATGGACGAGGACGTTAAGTTTGAGAAGCTCGCCCAGATGACCGTTGGCTTTACTGGTGCCGATTTGGCGAACCTGCTCAACGAGTCTGCGTTGCTGGCCGCTCGCCGTCATCGTTCCGTGATCTCGATGGACGAGGTCGAGGAATCGATGGAGCGCGTGATTGCCGGACCGCAGCGCAAGGGTCGCGTGATGACCGAGGCCGAGCGCACCACGATTGCCTACCACGAGAGCGGTCACGCCCTGGTGGGCCACATCCTGGAGCACTCCGATCCGGTCCACAAGATCTCGATCGTCAGCCGCGGTCAGGCTCTGGGCTACACGCTGCAGCTTCCGCAGGAGGACCACTTCCTCAAGACCAAGAACGAGATGCTCGACGAGCTCGCCGTGTTCTTGGGCGGTCGCGTTGCCGAGGAGCTCATGTGCGATGACATTACGTCGGGCGCGAGCAACGATCTGGAGCGCGCAACCAAGATGGCGCGCGAGATGGTCACGCGCCTGGGCATGAGCGAGGAGCTGGGCACGCAAGTGTTTGGCGAGGCGCAACATCAGGTGTTCCTTGGTCGCGATTACGCCGATCACCAGGATTACTCCGAGGAGACGGCGCGCCGTATCGATATCGAGGTTCAGCGCATCATGCGCGAAGCCCATCGTCGTGCGGTCGAGATTTTGGATGCCCGTCGCGATCAACTCGATCTGATGGCGAAGGTGCTGCTTGAGCGCGAGACCGTCGAAGGCGACGCCGTGAACGCCCTGCTCGACAACGAGTGGAATGCCTACCTTGAGCGCGAGGGCGATATCCTGGCGGCCAAGGAGGAGCGCAATGCCAAGGCGGCCGGCATGCCGACCAAGAAGCGCGCGCCTCGCATGAGCGAGGAGGAGCTGGCGGCTGATGCCGCGGCCTTTGCGCAGGCGGCCATGCAGGAGGATGCCGAAGCCGCATCCGATGATGCTGACGATGACCATGCCGTCGTCGGTGCCGATGCCGACACCGACGCCGACAAATAGTCTCTGTGGCAAAAGCCTCCGCGGGGAAACCTGCGGAGGCTTTTTCTTTTGAGCGATATGGGGCCGTCTGTTGATTGGGGACAGACTAAAATGAGCGTTTTCACGCATTTAAGTCTGTCCCCAATCAACATTGCTGCGGCACTTTGCTCGGCTAAAGCGTACAATAGCGCCTATGCGAAAGGGGAACAGATGATCAACGAAACGATGTATGCTCGCGGTGCGGAAAGCTCCATCATCCGCGAGATTTTTAGCTATGGCCTTGAGCGCAAGGCGCAGATCGGTGCGGAAAACGTATTCGATTTTTCGCTGGGCAATCCGAGCGTTCCGGCGCCCGCTGCTGTGGCTGAGTCGATTAAGAAGGCTCTGGAGCTGCCGAGTGACCAGTTGCACGGCTACACGCCCGCACCGGGCCTGCCGCAATGTCGAGCAGCCGTCGCCGAATCGCTCAACCGCCGCTTTGGAACGAACTATGAGGGTAAGGACGTCTTTATGACGGTGGGTGCCGCGGCTTCGCTCACCTGCACGCTCAACGCCGTTACGAACCCGGGCGACGAGGTTATTGTTATCGCCCCGTACTTTCCGGAGTATCGCGTTTGGATTGAGAAGGCCGGCTGTACGTGTGTTGAGGCGCTCGCCGATGAAGATACGTTCCAGCTGAGCGTGGACAACGTGCTCAAGGCGATCAGCGATAAGACGGCGGCCGTCATCATCGACTCGCCCAACAATCCGACTGGTGCCGTATATACACGCAATACGCTGACGCGACTGGCCAATGTTCTGCGCGAGGCCAACGCTCAGCGCGATTCCGAGAATCCAATTATGCTCATCTCGGATGAGCCGTACCGCGAGATCGTGTACGGTGCCGAGGTGCCTTGGGTGCCCTCGATCTACGAGCACACCATCGTGTGCTACTCGTATTCCAAGTCGCTGTCGCTGCCGGGTGAGCGCGTGGGATGGATCCTTGTTCCCAATACGAATCCTCAGGCAGATCGTCTAATGCCCGCCGTTGCCGGTGCCGCCCGTACGCTGGGCTTCGTGTGCGCGCCGGCGCTCTTTCAGCGCGTAATTATCGACTGCATCGATGAGCCGAGTGACGTTGAGGCCTATGCTCGCAACCGCACGGCGCTTACCGACGCACTGGCGGAGTATGGCTACACCTATGTTGAGCCGGATGGCGCGTTCTACCTATGGGTGAAAGCGTTGGAACCCGATGCGAATGCGTTTTGCGAGCACGCAAAGAAGTATGAGTTGCTTGCGGTCCCCTCGGACAGCTTTGGTATGCCGGGCTGGTTCCGCCTGGGCTACTGCGTGAGTTACGAGACGATTATCAATTCGCTACCCGCTTGGAAACAGTTGGCGGACGAGTATCGTTAAAAGTAAAGCGCTCTGCCTACAATGTTTTACGTGAAACGGGGTTTGGTGTTAAGCCGGACCCCGTTGTCATGGACGTTGTGTCTTTGGGATGGAGTGGTTTTACGACTATCGAAGGCTATGCGTACAATGAATATAAGCGACGGCCGTGCCAGATAAGGAGACCTGATGCCCTACCTGCTTTCTTGTGACATTCATACCCATACGATGTTCTCTGCGCATGCATATTCGACCATTGAGGAGAATGTGTACTGGGCGGCAGAGCGTGGTCTGCAGGTGCTCGGATCTGCCGACCATCTGAGCTCTATGGTTACGGCTTGCCCCAATGACCTGCGCAGTTACCAATTCTTTATCAACCAGGATATCTGGCCGCGCATTTGGAGCGGCGTGTTGGTGCTGCGTGGTGCCGAGGCCGATATCGTTTCGCTGGACGGAAGCCTGTTTGGCGAGGACACTCCTGTCACGTTCGATATCGCCGGCGATTCGTACGGCCGTCAGCATTCACTGTTCGATTTGGTTACGCGTAATTTGGATTATTTGGTTGCAAGCGTGCATAATCCGCAGATTGCTGAGGGCGCGACGCTGGCCCAGACGACCGGGATGTATATCAATGCCCTGGAGCACCCCAAGGTGTTCATGCTGGGCCACACGGGGCGTTCGGGCGTGCCGTTCGATATCGACGAGGTGCTGTTGGCAGCTAAGGCCAAGCACAAGATTATCGAGATCAACAACCATAGTCTTGAACGCGGTGTCGACACTGAGCATTGGGCTGTATGCCGCAAGATCGCCGAGCGCTGCGCCGAACTGGGCGTGGGCATTGGCGTGTCGACCGATGCCCACATTGGCATGGCCATTGGCAAGCTCGATCACGCGCGCAAGATGCTCGACGAGATTCACTTCCCGCTGGATTTGATCGTGACGCGCGACCGCGAGACGCTGCTGTGCGAGATGGCGGCAGCCGGCGTGTGCAATCTGCGCAATGGGATGTAGCGGAGTTTATAAACCAAGCGAAGGGGGCGGCCCAGACGGGTCGCCCCCTTTCTTGTCCCAAAAATCTACTGAGGTTGGTTAGCGGCGTTCGAGGACCGCTACGGTTTCGGTGTGGTCGGTGTGAGGGAACATGTCGACGGGCGTGATCTTGAGCAGGCGATAGCCTCCGTCGAGGAGCTGATGCAGGTCGCGCTCTTGAGTTACGGGGTTGCAGCTGATATAGGTGATGCGGCGCGGCTTAAGCGCGCAGGCAGCTTCGAGGAACTCGGGCGTGGAGCCGGCGCGCGGCGGATCGATGGAAAGGACATCGACTCGCTCGTTGTTGTCGGCGGCATCTAGGATGTAGTCGGTGGCATCGTCGGCCATAAACCAAGCGCTGCGGGTGAGGCCGTTGAGCTCGGCATTACGACGTGCGTCGGCAATGCCGGCGTGGTTACGCTCCACGCCAAGCAGCATAATGCCGACGCCCTTGTCCTGGGCGGCTTTGGCTGCGCACAGGCCGATAGTTCCGCTACCGCAATAGGCATCCATGAGTACGTCGCCCTGCTGCAGGTCCATGCCGTCAATCGCGAGCTGATAGAGCAGCTCGGTCTGCTGCGGGTTGGTCTGGTAGAACGCGGTGGGGGAGATATCGAATTCGCAGCCGAGCAGCTGGTCGCGCATGCACTCGGCGCCATATACAATGCGGGTTTCCTCGCCGAGGATGGCGTTGCCGGGACGTCCGTTGATGTTTTGGGCGACGGTGACGATGCGCGGATCGAGTGCAGCGACGGCCTCAAAGAAATCCCGTGCATGCGGCAGGTCGCGCTGGGCGGTCACGAGGGTGACCATGATCTGGTCGGTGCGCCAGCCGCAGCGAACGACGGCATGGCGAAGCAAGCCCAGGTGCTTGTCCTCGTTAAAGGCGGGAATGTGCAGGCGCTCAGCTTCACGCGCGATGCCGTTAAGAATCTGTCGGGCGCCCGGCGCCTCGACAGGGCATTCGGGAACAGCAACGATTCTGTGCGTGCCACGTTCAAAAAAGCCGCAGCGGACAGCGCCCTCTTTGCCGGGGGCAAAGGGAGTGGCGGCCTTATGGCGAAAACCGCGCGGCGCAGGGTATTTGCCCTGGTCGCCCAGGGTGACGCCCATACCGCGAATGGGGTCGACGCTAATACCCTCGCGCTCACAAAGGGCAGCAAAAAGCTCCTCCATAGCGGACTGCTTGGCAGCCAGTTGCTTTTTATAAGGACGATTGAGCGCCGTGCACCCACCACAAGCTTTCATGATGGAACAAGGCGACTTAGGATCCACAGCCTTACGAGCAGGCTTGGCGGAATCTTTGTGCGAGCCCTTGGAACGAGTCTGAGATGCCTTGCCCTCGCTCCGACGAGACCCGGGACGCTTGGCCTTAGCCTTGCCCTTGGCCGGCTTACCCTTCGCGTTCTGAGACGACTTGGATTTTTTAGAAGATTTTTTCTCCTCCGACCCCTCAGCCGCCTCGATCAAAGCACGACGAGCCTTACGCTCCGCACGAGATTCTGCCATGAATTAACCCCACTAATTTATAAATATAAAGCCACAAGCATTGTACCGTGC
>URNJ01000053.1 GCA_900549215.1 uncultured Collinsella sp. | reverse complement strand
CAAGCCACTATGTCAGCGCGCGCAGTGCCGAGCGCACGGCCCGCACGCCTACTTGCGAGAATTGCTCAGCTTATTGATCAGCGCCTCAAGACGCTCGCCGTCCTCGGCCGTCTGGGCAATAACCAAAATCGTATCGTTGCCGGCAAGCGAGCCAAGCACATCGGGCAGCTCTGCCGCATCAACAGCGGCGGCGATGCCGGAAGCCGTGCCAGGCTGAGCCTTGATCATAACCAGATTATCGGTGCGCAGAACGCCCGTTACGAGCTCGGAAACCATACGCTGCAGGTGCAGGTCCTCTGCCAGAACATAGATGCCCTCAGGGAGCTTACGCAGCCCCATATCGGCAATATCGCGAGAGACAGTCGCCTGCGTGCAATCAAAGCCCATAGCGCGGAGCTCATCGACCAGCACGCGCTGCGTGCGGACGTCCTTATTGCGCACAATATCTCTAATGGCATCCTGGCGCCCATTGCGTTTTTTAGCCATACAAACCCTCTCTCCAAAAGATGGCGGAGACAATCAATCAGTGATTGAATAGTTTAACGCTATTTGAAGGCTTTTGTGTATAAGAACGCATTTCGAAACAATTCTATGCAAATTTGTTTCGAAATGAGCCCGTTTAGGCGGTTTTTGCGCCCGTCCGGTTAAGAAAAGCTGCCAGATGCGTACACATCACGCAGCGCGCGGGCTTGGCGCTGGCGATCGGCCCAAACAACAGACCGAGTCCCCGATGGTTGTCCTTGAGCGCGGCGACCATCTGACGGGTTCGAGGCGCCTCGAGCATATCACGCATGCGGGCGGAACGCTCAATTGACGACACCCCATGCGGGCTTAGACACAAATTCTCGATGCAGGCGACCAGTCCGGCAAAGTAGAACTTTTGGCTTGCCAGCTTGAGCCGACCACCGCTATCTGCTTCCGAGAGTGAGTCCGCAAGCTCGTCGAGCGCTCGAGTGTCATCGGATATCCTGGCATACATGGTGGGATCAAAGGCATCTGTAAGCTTAGGTGCCACCGCGTGGAAACAAGCGTCGCCGCAGCCGGACACGAATCGTGCCTGCGAGAGCGCATAAGCCATAAACTCAACCGTACGGTACGCCTTGCCGCGCGACAGGCATGCCTCAAACAGCGGACGGCTATACATCACGCCAGCGGTCTGAGCGACTAGGCCGCCCAAAATCAACTGGGGCAGCCCAGTCACCATAGAAGACTCGTCTTCTATGGCAATAGGGGCAGCATCCAAGACGCGCGAATGACGCTCGCGATGCGCATCGTATCGATCGAGCGACACCGA
This sequence comes from uncultured Collinsella sp., assembly GCA_900549215.1. Lineage (GTDB taxonomy): Bacteria > Actinomycetota > Coriobacteriia > Coriobacteriales > Coriobacteriaceae > Collinsella. The sequence continues at coordinate 9,341 of URNJ01000053.1, read as the reverse complement.
GGGGAGCACAATGTCTGCCGCAGTATCGCACGCGATATCGACCATCTTGGAAAGGGCCTGCGGAGCAAACCACTCATCGGCGTTCATGGCGATGATTTGAGAGCCGCGCGAGGCATCAAAACCGGCACGAAGACAAGCGCCGCGCTTCGCGTCCTCGACGTCAATCAAATCAATATGGATGTCCCTGTCGGCAGCAACTTGAAGCGAATGGCGCACACCGGGCGCAGCATCGCGGCAGACAACGACAATCTGCAAATCATAGAGGTCTTGGTTCTGGATACTCTCGAGCGCACGCATCGCATAGCTGGGCGAACCTTCTACTACAAGGATCACCGAAAGTCGCGGATGCGAGCCACGTCGAACCAAGTTATCCGTCCTCTCGACAGCAATGAATCAAACTGTCGTTCATGGTACACCCCGGCAATAAAAGCAATGAGACACCGGTTGCACTGCACGCCAAGAACAGATGTTGCACACGCGCAGCCCACAGATGACAGGTGCCGACGAACGGCGCGTCGAGCCCTCCCCTAGTCGAGCACGACAAGCTCGGCGGGATCGTAATCCACGCCCATAAACGTAAGGCCGCAGGCAGGAGCCGTGGGGCCTGCAGCGGTACGGTCGCAAGCATCGATGACCTCGCGCATCCACTCGGGTTCACGGCGATGCATGCCAATCTCGACAAGCGTGCCAACGATCGTACGGACCATCGAATGCAGAAACGCATTGCCCTCGATGTTAAACGTCAGGATGTCCTCGCCAAACGCAACCTCATGGCCAAACTCGGCGCGCATTACGCAGCGGTGCGTAGGTTTGCCCACGGCAGAGGCAACCTTGCAAAAGCTTTTAAAGTCCTGATCGCCCAAAAGCGCAGGGCAGGCGGCCGCCATCGCATCGACGTCGAGGGGATAGCGATGCCACCACACAGCACCGCGTGACAGCACGGGCCGCGCATCACGATCGGCAATGCGATAGGTGTAAGTGCGAGAGCGCGCGTCAAAGCGCGCAGAAAAGCCCTTACGAGCCTTGTAGACCTCGTTGATGGCGATATCTTTGGGCAGCAGGGCATCCATGGCCCGCAGCCACCTACGGCGCGTACACGCGAGCTCAGCGTCCGTTACGGGCACGCTGATGTACTGAGCCACGGCATGAACGCCGGCATCGGTACGCCCCGCGCACGTCAAATCGATCGGGCGGCGAAGCAGCGTCTCGATGGCTCGACGTAGCTCACCCGCAACCGTCGTCTGTCCCGGCTGCTCGGCAAATCCGCTATACGATGAACCATCATAGGCCACACGAAATACGAGCGTGGCGTCAAGCTCGGGGGTCGAATTGAAATCAGACGGCGCAGTCATGGGCGCTCCCAACAAACAAGTAACGGTATCGCGACAAAAAAAGAGGGGTACGCGAACGTACCCCTCGAATATAGCCTATGCAGACGGAATGTCTACTCAGCGGTCTCCTCAGCGGGAGCCTCCTCGACGGCCTCGACCTTCTTGGGAGCAGCGGCCTTCTTGGGGGCCGGAGCGGCCTTCTTGGCCTTAGGCGTGCAAGGCTCGGTGACGAGCTCCATGATAACGATGGGAGCGTTGTCGCCCTTGCGGTTGCCGAGCTTCATGATGCGGGTGTAACCGCCGTTGCGGTCCTGCCACATGCCCTGGGCAGCCTTGTCGAAGATCTCGGCAACGAGCTGCTTATCGCCGAGCTTGGCGATAGCCAGACGACGAGAGTGCAGGTCGCCCTTCTTGGCCCAAGTGATGATCGGGTCGACGACCGAACGCAGCGCCTTAGCGCGGGTCTCGGTGGTCTTGATGCGGTCGTTCTCGAAGAGGGCCTTAGCAAGGCTCTTCTTCATGGCCTTGGTGTGGCTCGCATCGGTGCCGAGCTTCAGGCCCTTCTTAACGTTGTGACGCATGGTCTAGTTTCTCCTCAAATATGCGAAGCATTAAGCCTTCAGGCTCAGGCCCATGGACTCAAGCTTGTCCTTCACTTCCTCGATCGACTTAACACCGAAGTTACGGATGTTGAGCAGATCGTTCTCCGAGAACTCAACGAGCTGACGGACCGAGTGAATGCTGGCGCGCTTAAGGCAGTTGTAGGAACGGACGGAAAGGTCCAGATCCTCGATCTGCTTGTCCAGCTCGGCGTTGTCGTTGGTGACCTCGGGAGCGAAGATCGAAGCCTCCTCCTCGACCTCGGGGGTCTCGGCAAGGTTCATAAAGGCGGCCATATGCTGGTTGATGATATTGGCAGCCTGGACCACGGCGTCGCGCGGGGCGATGGAGCCGTTGGTCTCGATCTCGAGGACAAGGCGGTCGTAGTCGGTGTGCTGACCGACACGGCAAGCCTCAACGAGCTTGGCGCAACGGGAAACCGGCGAGTACAGCGAGTCGACGTGGATCACACCGATGGGATCGTTGTCGCGCTTGTTTGCCTCGCCAGAAACATAGCCGCGGCCATAGCCGATGCGCATGCTCATGGTGAGATGGCCACCCTCGGTGAGCGTAGCAATGTGCTGCTCGGGGTTGACCAGCTCAAACTCGGACGGAATAAAGAAGTCCGCACCGGTGACCTCGCAGGGGCCGTCAACCGAGATGGTGGCGGTCGCCTCGTCGGTCGTGCCGAGAGCCCTGAAGACAAGACCCTTGACATTCAGGACGATGTCGGTGACATCCTCGACCATGTTAGGGATGGTCATGAACTCGTGCTGCGCACCATCGATCTGAATAGCCTCGACGGCGGCACCCTCGAGCGAGGACAGAAGAACGCGACGAAGGGAGTTACCCAGCGTATCGCCGTAGCCACGCTCGAGCGGCTCGACGGAGACACGAGCAGACGTCTCGTTGATCTCTTCGACCTGAACCTGAGGCCTAATGAATTCTGACATGTATTACCTCCAGCCTCAGCAGCCCGGATGGACTACTTAGAGTAGAGCTCGACGATGAGCTGCTCGTTGATATCACCGCTGATCTGCTCACGCGTCGGCAGAGCGAGCACGTTACCAGACAGCTTCTCGATATCGACCTCGAGCCAGCCAGGGACCTCAAAGCGCTCGGAGGAAATCAGGGCCTCCTTGATGGGGAGGAGGTCACGGAACTTCTCGCCGACAGCGACGACGTCGCCGGCCTTGACGCGGTAGGACGGGATGTCCACGCGCTTGCCGTTCACGGTAAAGTGACCGTGACGGACGGACTGACGAGCCTCTTTGCGGGTGCGGGCGAAGCCAAGACGGAAGACGACGTTGTCGAGGCGAGACTCAAGGATGATCATGAGGTTCTCACCGGTGACGCCGTTCATCTTGCGGGCCTTGTTGAAGTAGCCGTGGAACTGCTTCTCCAGAACGCCATAGATGAACTTGACCTTCTGCTTCTCGCGCAGCTGCATGCCGTACTCAGATTCCTTGCGACGGCGCTTGGGCTGACGGATAGATTCCTTCTTGCTGCTGTAACCGAGCTCAGCGGGATCGATCCCGAGCTGACGGCAGCGCTTAAGAACAGGAGTCCTGTCGATTGCCATATTGATACGATCCTTTCAGTTACACGCGGCGACGCTTCTTGGGGCGGCAGCCGTTGTGCGGAATGGGGGTCTTGTCCTGGATGCTCGAGACCTCGAGGCCAGCAGCCTGGAGGGAGCGGATGGCGGTCTCACGACCGGAGCCGGGGCCCTTGACGAAGACGGAAACCTTCTTCATACCGTGCTCCATGGCCTGCTTGGCAGCAGCCTCGGCAGCCATCTGGGCAGCGAACGGCGTGGACTTACGGGAGCCCTTGAAGCCCACCTGGCCAGCCGACTTCCAGGAAATGACGTTGCCCTGGGGATCGGTGATCGAAACGATCGTGTTGTTGAACGTAGAACGAATGTGAGCCTGGCCCACGGAAATGTTCTTACGGTCCGCGCGCTTCAGACGGGCAGCGCGAACGTTCTTCTTAGCAGTAGCCATCTATCTAGCGCTCCTTATTTCTTCTTCTTAGCACCGATCTGACGCTTCGGGCCCTTGCGGGTACGAGCGTTAGTGTGGGTGCGCTGGCCGCGGACCGGGAGGCCCTTGCGGTGACGAAGGCCGCGGTTGCAGCCGATGTCCATAAGGCGCTTGACGTTCTGGTTGCGCTCACGGCGGAGGTCGCCCTCAACCATGATCTGGTTCTTGTCGATATAATCGCGGATGGCGTTAACCTCATCCTCGGTGAGGTCCTTAACGCGCGTATCCACGTTAACGTTGCACTCGACGCAAATCTTCGTCGCAGTGGTGCGGCCGATGCCGTAAATGTAGGTCAGACCGATCTCAACGCGCTTCTCACGCGGGAGGTCGACACCATTAATACGGGCCAACGTAGTCTCCTCTCTTAACCCTGACGCTGCTTATGACGGGGGTTCTCGCAAATGACGAGGACCTTGCCATGGCGCCTAATGATTTTGCACTTATCGCACATCTTCTTGACCGAAGGACGTACCTTCATCGTTCTTCCTTTCGGTAGCGCTCAAACTACTTCCCTACTATCTACTCGCCCAGCCGCAGGCGTTTAAAACTATGGCTGGTCTTCACACACAATCCGACCGTAGGTTGAGCTAAGCCTGCAGCCGGAAATGGAGTGCGTGTATGCGTGCCGCTATTTATAGCGATAGGTGATGCGGCCGCGGGTCAGGTCGTACGGGGAAAGCTCCACGACAACCCTGTCACCGGGGAGAATGCGGATGTAATTCATTCGGATCTTGCCAGAAATGTTGCACAGAACCGAATGACCGTTCTCGAGCTCGACCTTAAACATGGCATTGGGCAGTGGTTCCTTTACCGTACCCTCGAGCTCAATTGCGTCTTCCTTCTTCACAAGCAATCATCTTTCTCTAGAAAACGACAGCGATTGAGTATTCTACAACACGTATGCACGCATCGTAATAACTTCGTAATGGCTCCACAACTAAGTGGAACTTGTTACATTTCTCCGCCTTGGAGCGAACACCAAGCACCTTGGGCATCCGTGGTGAGAATCACCGGACCGTCATTGGTAATGGCGACGGTGTTCTCGTAGTGCGCGGCGGGCAGGTGGTCGTTGGTCGTAACGATCCAACCGTCGGAGCCCGTGCTCACATGGTTGGAACCCATCGTAACCATCGGCTCAATGGCAATGACCATGCCGGCCTGGAGGCGAACGCCCCTCCCCTTCTTTCCATAGTTAGGAACGTTGGGGTCCTCGTGCATCACGCGACCAATGCCATGGCCCACATAATCACGAAGCACGCCGTAACCGTGAGACTCGGCGAGGGACTGAACGGCATAACCGACGTCCCCGATATGGTTACCGGGAACAGCCTGCTCGATGGCAGCCTTAAGGCAATCGCGCGTGACCTCGCACAAAGCCTTGGCTTCGGGCGTGGGGGTGCCGACGAAAAACGTCCAAGCGTTATCGCCGACCCAACCGTCGACAACGGCTCCCGTATCGATGGAGATGATATCGCCATCGCGCAGGATCATGTCGGGGTTGGGAATACCGTGGACCACGGCATCGTTGATCGATGCGCAAATGGTCCCCGGGAACCCGCCGTAACCCTTAAAGGCCGGGGTGCCGCCATGCATGCGGATAATCTGCTCCGCGAGCTGATCGAGCTCAAAAGTCGAAACGCCGGGGCGCACCATGGCTCCAACGTGGCGGAGCGCCATCTTAGATAGCGCTCCTGCCTTCTTCATCTGCTCGATTTGCGTTGCAGACTTAATCTTGATCATAGACCGAGAGCCTCTTTGACATCCCCGTACACGGTCTCGCGAGCCTGGTCACCGTTGACCGACTTGAGCAGACCCTGGCCACGATAGTAGTCAACGAGCGGGCTCGTGGACTTCTCGTAGACGTCGAGACGGTTCTTGATGGTCTCGGGCTTGTCGTCATCGCGCTGATACATCTCGCCACCGCACTTGGGGCAGGTGGCATCGGCAGAGGTGCCGGTGTAACCGCAGGCGCGGCAGGTGCGACGCGAAGACAGGCGATCGATAATGACCTCGGGGGCCACATCGACCAGAAGAGCACAGTCGATCTCGCGACCCATGGCGGAGAGCTCGGAATCGAGCGTCACGGCCTGGGCGGTGTTGCGCGGGAAGCCGTCGAGAATGAAGCCCTGCTGGGCGTCATCGGCGGCAAGGCGCTCCTTGACAAGATCGATCACGAGCTGGTCGGGAACGAGCTCGCCAGCGTCCATGTACTTCTTAGCCTGAATACCAAGCTCGGTGCCACCCTTGACGGCAGCACGCAGCAGGTCGCCCGTGGAAATGTGAGCGACGCCAAACTCGGCGACGAGCTCCTGTGCGACGGTGCCCTTACCGGCACCCGGAGCTCCGAGCAATACGAGGTTCATGAGCAATCCTCCTCTAGCCTATTTAAAGAATCCATCGTAATCATACATCTTGATCTGGCCTTCGAGCTTATCGACCGTGTCGAGCACGACGCCGACCATGATGAGGATGGACGTGCCGCCAAATGCCTGGATCAGATGGTTACCCGTGAAAGAGAAGATAATCGAAGGCACGATGGCGATGAGCGCCAAAAAGACAGCGCTGGGAAGCGTGATCTTGTTGAGCGCGTTCTTGATGTAGGCCGCGGTAGCCCTACCCGGACGCACGCCCGGAATAAAGCCGCCCTGCTTCTTAAGGTTGTCGGCCGTGTCATCGGGGTTGAACACCATGGAGGTGTAGAAGTACGCGAAGAACACGATGAGGACAACGTTAAGCACCCAGTTGAGCCAACCGGTCGAAAGCGCGGAGGCAACTGCCTGAATCCAGCCGATGCCGGGGAAGAACACGGCAATCTGAGCCGGGAAGTACAGCAGCGCCGAAGCGAAGATGATCGGCACGACACCCGCGGTGTTGACCTTGATGGGCAGGTAGGTGGTCTGGCCACCCATCATGCGACGGCCCACGACGCGTTTGGCGTAGGAAACCGGGATGCGGCGTTGGCCGCGCTCAAGGAAAACAATCAGCGGGATAACCAGCAGGATGATGGCGCAGATGATCACCATGGTGATGATGCCACCGGCATTGCCCTCGGTGCTGGAGAAGATAGCCTGCGGCAGACCGGCCATGATGTTCGCGAAGATGATCAGCGACATGCCATTGCCGATACCGCGCTGGGTGATGAGCTCACCAATCCACATGATCAGCATAGCGCCCGCGGTGAGCGTACCGACGATCATGAGGTCGAAGATGATCTCGGGAGCGCCGGCGCCATTAAAGCTGATGCCGAAGCTCTTAAAGAGGAAGAGGTAACCCACGGAGTTGAGGATTGCCAGAGCCAGAGTGAGGTAACGCGAATACTGCGTAATCTTGGTCTGACCGACCTCGCCCTCGCGGGCAAGCTCATGCAGGGAAGGCACGACGGCCTGGAGCATCTGGAGGATGATCGAGCTGGTGATGTAAGGCATGATGCCCAGCGAAAACACCGACACATAGCTCAACGCGCCGCCAGAGAAAAGATTCAGGAGGGCCATAGCACCTGCGGCGACCGAATTGTTATCGGTCGAGAAAAGGCCCAGCATCCCCTGGAAGGGAATGCCGGGCACAGGAACGTGCGCACCAATGCGGTACACGACGAGCATAGCTATGGTAAAAAGAATCTTTTCGCGCAATTCTTTGATGCGGAAAGCATTCTTAAGACCATTTAGCACGGCAGCTCGACCTTTCCGCCGGCGGCCTCGATCTTGGCCTGCGCAGAAGCACTGACCTTGTCGACCTTGACCGTGAACTTCTTGGTGAGCTCACCATTGCCGAGCACCTTGACGGGCTCGAACTCGCTCTTGGTGATGCGAGCGGCCTTAAGAGCGGCACCGTCGATCACAGCGCCGTCCTCGAACTTGCGCTCGAGACGCTCAACGTTAACAGCGGTATACTCGATACGACGGGGGTTGCGGAAGCCCGGAAGCTTGGGCAGGCGCATAGCCAGCGGAGTCTGGCCACCCTCGAAGCCGGCACCCTTGGTGCCGCCAGAGCGGGAACCCTGGCCCTTCTGGCCGCGGCCAGAAGTGGTGCCGTGACCCGAAGAATTGCCACGGCCGACGCGCTTGCGGTTCTTGGTGGAACCGGGCGCGGGAGTAAGATCGTGAAGCTGCATTTGCTACTCCTCTACAATCTCGACAAGGTGCTTGACCTTGAAGATCATGCCGCGGACGGACTCGTTGTCAGCAATCTCGCGAACCTCGCGGATCCTGTGGAGACCGAGGGCACGGACAGTACGGACCTGGTCCTGCTTGCAACCGTTGGTGCTGCGGACCTGCTTGATCTTGATGGTGTCAGCCATGCTTAGTTCTCCTTACCGACGAACATCTCGGAGACCGTCAGGCCACGGCGAGCCGCGACGTCCTCAGGGCTGGAGAGCTCCTTGAGGCCCTCGACGGCAGCCTTGATGATGTTGAGGCCGTTGTCGGTACCGAGGGACTTGGACAGGACGTTCTTGATGCCAGCAAGCTCAAAGAGGGGACGCACAGCGCCGCCGGCGATAACGCCGGTACCCTCGACAGCGGGCTTGATGATGATGCGGCCGGCACCAAAGTGACCGAGAACCTCGTGCGGAATGGTGCCCTGATCGGTCACCGGCACGTGGAACATGTTCTTCTTGGCATCGAGAGACGCCTTGGAGATGGCCATGGGCACCTCAGCGGACTTGCCCATGCCAACGCCGACGTTGCCCTTGCCGTCGCCAACGACGACGAGAGCGACGAGGCTCATGCGACGACCGCCCTTGACGGTCTTCGACACGCGGTTGATGTAAACGACGCGCTCCTCGAACTCGGAGGCCTCGCGCTGCTGCTTCTGATTACGAGCCATGTGCTACATACCTCCTAGAACTCGAGACCGGCGGCACGAGCACCGTCGGCGAGGGCCTTGACGCGGCCATGGTAGATACGGCCACCGCGATCGAAGGCGACCTTGGTGATGCCGGCCTCGATGGCGCGCTTGCCAACGAGCTGACCGACCTTCTCCGCAGCCTCCTTGTTCGAGGTGTGGGTGCCCTTGAACTCGGCCTCGAGGGTCGAGGCAGAGACGAGCGTCAGGCTGGAGCCCTTGCTGTCGTCGATGATCTGGGCATAGATGTTGGCGTTAGTACGGGTCACGCGAAGACGCGGACGCTCGGAAGTACCCGAGACCTTGCCGCGAACACGACGCTGACGACGCTTGAGGCCTTCCAGCTTCGCCTTATGCTTGTTCATACGTAAACTCCTAAAAAGGTTGATCTTGCCAGCACCTGACGGGGTGCTGGTCTTATGCGAGTGAGTCGGTTACGACTACTTGGCGGCCTTACCCAGCTTGCGGCGGATGTGCTCGCCAACATAGTGGATAACCCTGCCCCTTTTAAGACCACAACATG
>URNJ01000052.1 GCA_900549215.1 uncultured Collinsella sp. | reverse complement strand
CGTCGCTGAGATCGCCAAGGCCCTCGAGGCTGCCGGCGCCGACGGCCTTTCGGTCATCAACTCCATCCAGGGCATGGCTATCGACGTCCATACCCGCAAGTCCCGCGTGGCAAAGCCCAAGGGCGGCCTTTCGGGCCCGCTGTGTCATCACATCGCCGTGCGCATGGTCTGGGAGGTTGCCCAGGCCGTCGATATCCCCATCAACGGTGTCGGCGGCGTCATGACCGGCGAGGATGCGGCCGAGTTTATTCTGGCCGGCGCCACCTGCGTGTCGGTCGGCATGGCCAACTTTGTTGATCCGTGCGCCTCGATTAAGATCGCGCACGAGCTCGAGGCCTGGGCCGAGTCCCAGGGCGTAAAGGACATCAACGAACTGGTAGGTGCTTTCGAATGCTAGAGACCGATGCCCGCGACCGCGTAATCGTCGCCCTCGACTGCGATCGTGAGCGTGCGCTCGAGCTTGCCCACGAGCTTTCGGGCCATGCCGCCTGGCTCAAGGTTGGCATGACGCTCTATTACGCCGAGGGTCCCCAGATCGTCAAGACGTTCAAGGACCTGGGCTTTAAGGTCTTCCTTGACCTTAAGTTCCATGATATTCCGCATCAGGTTCGCGGTCCCGTTCGGCCTCGCTTGCCGGTGCCGACCTGCTTTCGGTTCACGGCTTGGGTTCGGGCGCCATGCTCGCTGCCTGCCGCGAGGGTGCCGAGGAGGCGCGCGAGGACCGCGCCAAGCTCGTCGCCATCACCGTTCTTACGAGCATGAATCAGGATGCCTTGAGCGAGATCGGCGTCGAGTCGCCCGTGGCTGAGGAGGCCGCCCGCCTGGCAAAGCTCGCTCAGGTTAACGGCATTGATGGCATCGTGTGCTCGCCGATGGAGGCTCACGACATGCGTGAGCTGTTGGGTCCCGATGCCCTGATCGTGACTCCGGGTGTGCGTCCGGTTGGTGCCGCCCTTGGTGACCAGTCCCGTGTGGCGACGCCTTCCCAGGCTATCGAGCGAGGCGCAAGCCACATTGTGGTGGGCCGTCCCATCACCGGCGCCGACGATCCGGTCGCCGCCTTTGACGCCATCGTCGCCGAGCTGGTCGAAAACGTCGCGTAAAAGATTCCCCTAAGTCACCACTTTTGGGTCTCATTAGCACAAAATAGCCCCTGTGCCTGCGTAAACTTTCCCATCCTTTGTGTGGAATCGCAGGTCAGGGGCTTAACTTTGGGCGCAGTATATTGCACTTTTTGCGGGTATCGTCTAACCTATGGACCCGCGATTGGGCATTTTGTACGTTCTACGTGCTAAAATGCCAATTATTGAATCAGATATAACCCAACTATTTGGAGGTACGAATGGCACTCCCTCAGCTTACCGATGAGCAGCGCAAGCAGGCTCTTGAGAAGGCTGCTGCCGCACGTCACGCCCGCGCTGAGCTTCGCGAGCAGATCAAGAAGGGCGAGAAGTCCCTCGAGTCCGTGCTCAACTCCGATGACCCCATCGCTTCCCGCATGAAGGTTTCCACCCTCATCGAGTCTCTTCCCGGTTATGGCAAGGCCAAGGCCGCCAAGATCATGGAGGAGCTCGGTATCTCCGCTACCCGTCGCGTCCAGGGCCTCGGCGTCCGTCAGCGCGAGCAGCTCCTCGAGCAGCTGACCAAATAAGTGGGCGCTCAGGATTCCAAGCTCTTTGTGATTTCTGGACCGTCAGGCGCAGGGAAGGGTACGCTCGTCACTCGTGTGCGCGAGCGCCGCTCGAACCTGGGCCTGACGGTTTCGGCTACCACGCGAGCACCACGCAAAGGTGAGGTCGACGGCGTCAACTACTTTTTCCTGACGCGTGAGGAGTTCGACCGCCGCGTGGCAAACGGTGAGTTTGTTGAGTGGGCCGAGGTCCACGGTAACTGCTACGGCACGTTGGTGAGCGAGGTTCAGTCCAAGCTCGCCTCTGGTTCGTCTCTCATCTTGGAGATCGATGTCCAGGGTGCCCTGCAGGTGAAGGAGCGTTTCCCCGAGGCCGTGCTGATCTTTATCAAGCCACCTTCGCTCGAGGTGCTTCGCGAGCGTCTAGTCGGTCGCGGTACCGAGACGCCCGAGACGATTGAGCTGCGTATGGCAAACGCCGCCGATGAGCTTGCCCTTGCCGACCGCTACGACGACGTAGTGGTTAATGACGATCTCGACCGCGCGACCGATGAGCTCGTTCGCGTTCTCGATATGCATGAAAGGATCTGAGGTCCGTGTCCGTTGTAAAGCCTTGCATTGACGATCTTCTGGAGAAGACCGATCACAACCGCTTCCTGCTCGCTTCGCTTGCCTCCAAGCGCGCCTGCGACATCAATAGCATGCTGCGTGGCCAGCACAACCGTGTGCTTGCCGTCCAGGATGTCGATGACATCACCATTGGGCTTTCCGGTGCCGATACCATCTCGATGGCTATGGACGAGATTGTCGATGGCGACATCTCTTACGACGAGGCCCGTTACGAGAAGGCGCTCGGCCACAAGGTTGCTGAAGCCTAAATGGCAGCTCGCGTCTGTCTGGTCCACTATCACGAGGTTGGACTGAAGGGCAAGAACCGCGCACATTTTGAGCATATCCTCATGGATAACATCAAGGCGGCCTTGGCCGCCTTTTCCGTGAATGCCGTGTCTCGAATTTCCGGTTATATCCTCGTGACCTTTAACGAGCATCAGGCCGATGAGGCGGCGCGTGTCATTCGCACCGTTCCCGGCGTTGCTCGTGTGTCTTTGGCGTATCACACTAACCGCGACCCGCAGGAGTACTGTGCCGCCGCCGTCAAGGCGCTGCGCGAGTTTGGTCCTTTCGATTCGTTTAAGGTGCACGCCAAGCGCTCCAATACTGACTATGAGCTCACCTCGATTGATATCAATCGTCAGGTGGGCGAGGTGCTGTGCGAGGCCTTCCCCGATAAAAAGGTTCAAATGCACGACCCCGATGCCATGGTGCATGTACTTGTGGTTCAGGGTAGCGTTTATGTGTACGCGCGCTCCGAGCGCGGCGTGGGCGGTCTGCCGGTGGGTTCTGCCGGCAAGGTCGTGACGCTGCTGTCGTCGGGTATCGATTCTCCGGTGGCGACTTGGATGCTCGCGCGTCGCGGTGCGGTGTGCGTGCCGGTACATTTCTCCGGTCGTCCGCAGACGCCCGATACGAGCGAGTATTTGGTGCAGGACATCATCCGTGCGCTTGAGCCGGGTGTCCAGATCGGCCGCCTGTACGTTGTGCCGTTTGGCGACTGTCAGCGTGAGATTTCGGTCACCTGTCCCAGCAACCTGCGCGTGATCATGTATCGCCGCATTATGTATTCGGTTGCCGAGCGCATTGCACACATCGAGGGCGCCAAGGCCATCGTTACGGGTGAATCGCTTGGGCAGGTTGCCTCCCAAACGCTTGAGAACATCATGGCCGTCAACGAGGCCGTGAAGATCCCCGTGTTCCGTCCTCTCATCGGTTCGGACAAGCAGGAGATCATCGCGCGCGCCGAGGAGATCGGTACGTTCGATATCTCGACTGAGGCCGCTCCCGACTGCTGCACGCTGTTTATGCCGCGCCGTCCCGAGACGCACGCTAAACTCGATGCCGTGCATGAGGCCTGGGAGCTGTTCGATCACGAGGAGATGATCGAGCGCCTGCTCAAGCAGACCGAGTACATCGACTTCGAGAGCAACACGTATAAGGCCCCTAAGACCTTAAAACGTAAACATTCGGAGCTTGCTCCGCGTGAGATTTACCAAGATCACGAGTAAATTTGTGCATAGACCGACGATGCGCTTGCATCGTCGGTCTTTTGCTATCTGGGCATTTTGCGACTAAGTGCTCATTTGCTGACGTGTGCCTGAATAAATGGACAGATTTGTGCAAGGTTTTGGTTGGTTTTTGGTTTGACCGCTAAAACCGGTTTTGGAGCGTGGCTGTTGCAGCGCTCTTTTCCTGACACGATGTTGTTGGGAGGTTTTGCTATGGCGCAGCGCGAACAACACGAACGGGTCAAACGGATGGACCGCTTGGCGGACAAGCTGCTCGGTCATAAGGCAGTGGTGATGGCGATACTGGTTGTCATTGCGATGGCGAGCGGCTTGGCGATGGCGATCCTTGGCGGCGGTGCCAGCGGCGTGTCTTTTGAGCGGACTGATGGTTCGGGCTCGTTGGTGGAGCCGGGATCCGGCGATGCTTCGAGTGGAAAGACATCCGAAGGCTCTTCGCCTAAGGCGTCTGCTGCGGCAGAGGTCTATGTCGATGTTGATGGCGCCGTTGTGTCGCCCGGCGTATATCGTCTCAAGGACGGCGCGCGGGTGGCTCAGGCGATTGATGCCGCCGGCGGGCTGGCGCCCGAGGCAGACGTTACGGGGCTCAATCGGGCATCTAAGGTCACTGATGGACAAAAAATCCATGTTCCAACGGTAGGGGAGCAGCAGGCGTCCATTGCGGAAGCCGGTGTTGATGGTGGGGTTTCCGCATCATCGGGCGCGGGTGGCGCAACAGGCCTAGTAAACATCAATACGGCAAGCGCAGAAGAGCTGCAGACGCTTTCGGGCATCGGCCCCTCTATGGCCCAGTCGATTATCGATGAGCGGACAAAGAACGGTGTTTTTTCTTCGGTTGACGATCTGATGCGTGTGTCGGGAATCGGCGAGAAGAAGCTTGCCAAAATCAAAGATTGCATCTGCGTATGAGTGCGACCGAGAGCGAGCACGTGATGCCTCCGCGGCCCCTGATGCCGTGGACGATGGCCCTGTGTGCCGGCATGTGCATGAGCTGCGTCTTGGTGCTCAACATGGTCGCTGATGCGCTGCTGAGGGAGCGGGCTCCGGCGGTCGGGCCGCTATGGGCCATTCCCGTTGCGGCGGCGGTATTCGTTGTGCTGGCTCAATCTTGTGCGCGGCTTGCCCCTTGGAAGCGGTGGCTGTATGCCGCGTCCGTCGGTCTCGTGGCGGGAGCGGTCGTCTCGGTGTGGTGGGCTGTGGGCACGCTGAGTGCCTCGAAGGCGCTCGATGGTCGAGCGGCAAGCAGCCTCGAGTTTGTCGTGCAGGGTGATCCATCCATAAACGACGACGTGTATTCCTATACCTGCGAGGCACGCGCGGACGGTAAGAACCTGGCAACGGTTCGCCTATCGTTTGACCGTGAGCTCAAGGTCGGGGCGCACGTGCGTGTTATCGGTCGCGTTTCGCGTTTTGAGAACGATGCGTATGGACGATCGCGCGTGCTCCGAGGCGAGGTGCGCAAGGTTCAAGCCGTTCGGATTGTGCCGGTCGATGAGGGCTCTCCGGGGCCGCTGCTTCGGCTGCGAAATGGGCTGCTTGCGTCCATCGCGGCTGCGACCGACCCGGCGCGTGCGCTCATAGCCGGTGTCGTCTGCGGTCGTTCGGCCGAGCTGCGCGCCCAGCCGGCGGGCGACTGGTTTTCGGTGACGGGAACGGCGCATCTTATCGCCGTCTCGGGCAGCCATTTGGCTATCGTGGGGTTTGTAATCGAGGGTTTATTGCAAAAGACTCGGTGCTCACGTGGTCTTCAGCGGGCGATACTGGCGATAACGCTTGTGGGCTACGCTGCCTTTACGGGCGCCTCGCCCTCGGCCGTGCGCGCGTGCTGCATGGTGTTCGCGACGCTTGTCGTAAACGGCGCGGGGCGTCGCCGGCACGGCGCATCGGCACTCTTTGTTACCATGTCCATCTTTGTTCTACTGCGGCCGACGGTGCTGTTCGAGATGGGCTTTCAGCTTTCATGTGCCAGCGTCTTAGCCATTCTGTGCTTTTGCCCCTATGCGACCTACGCTTTGGGCGAGCTGGGTGTGCCATCGGGCGTTGCCAGCATGCTTTCCGTCACGCTGTGCTCGCAACTGGCGACACTTCCCATTACCATTCCTGCCTTCGGTACGTTCTCGCTCATTGCTCCGCTGGCAAATGCGGTCATCGGTCCGGTGGTGAGCGTACTGCTTGCCGTGTCGATCGTGCTGGTTCCCTTTTCGCTCGTGGCACCGTTGCGGACTTGGGCGCTCGTTGTGCCCATGATTGCCTCCCGTTGCGCGCTGTTCTTCGAGCAGCTGTTTGCCGCCGTGCCGGGTGCATCCGTGAGCGTGCCGCCCGATAGCATGTGGATTTACCTAGTGCCGTGTTTGCTGGCGGTTCTGCTGGTCTGGTGGCCGCGTCCCCGTGCACGTCCTATGGCGGTGGGGCTTGCATGCCTGGTGCTCTTGGCTGCGATTCCGTACGCCTACTGGGATCGATTCGCTCCGCCTTCGGTGACGGTGCTCGATGTGGGCCAGGCCGATGCGATTCTTATCCGCCAGGGCGGCGCAGTAGCACTCGTCGACTGCGGGCTCGACGAGCGCGTGGTGGCGGCGTTGGTTCGCAATAACGTGCACCATATCGATGCCGTCTTTGTGACGCATTGGGATGAGGATCACTGGAGTGGTCTGCCTGCCGTGCTCGAACAGTTTTCGGTTGGAACGATTGCCGTGGCGGCGGATGCGCTGGAGGATGCTCCTGCCGGGGTATTGAACCGACCAGGCGTGGAGTATCGGCAGGTGCGCCGTGGGGATACGGTCGATATCGGCTTATTTTGCGCCCGCGTGATGTGGCCATTCGAGTCCGTTGATGGCGAGGGAAATGAGGACTCGCTTGTCCTGCTGCTCTCATATGTTCAGGAAGGCAAGGGCCTGCGCATACTCCTCACCGGCGATGCCGAGCTCGACCAAGAACGGGAATTCGTGCATGAGGTGGGGGATATCGATGTGCTTAAACTTGGGCATCACGGCTCCAAGGTTTCAGTCGATGGTGAGTTGCTGGACGTCTTGAAGCCCGAGCTTTCCCTTGCGAGCGCGGGCGAAGGGAATCGATACGGCCATCCGTCCGATGCCTGCATCGATGCCGTTAAGGAAGCGGGCGGCGTGTTCGCGTGCACTATCGAACACGGCGACATTACCGTCACGCCGACTGCGAATGGCTTTGCGATGCGATGCCAGCGACCGTGACGACGTCGTTGGCGTGTGGTGGGCCCCTGGGCTAGAATGGCACGGAGCGAATACGAAGGCCTGCGGGAGGGGAGCGCAATGTCCGAAACCGGTCTGCTGCCGGCATATCTGATCGTCGGTACCGACGGAGTCAAGCGCGATCACGCCGTCTCGCGTATGAAAGCGCGTCTGGAAAAGTCGGGTATGGTCGAGTTCAACCTCGACGAGCGCGACATGACCAAGGACCCCGATATCGAGTCCATTATCGGATCGCTTAACACCTTTCCGATGGGCAGCGAGTTTCGCCTGGTAATCCTTGACGGCTGTTCAAAGCTCGCCAAGGCGGTCTCGGAGCCGCTCGTTGAGTATCTGGCAAGTCCCAGCCCCACAACGGTCTGCCTCATCATCGCCGACTCGCTTGCCAAGAACACGCGCCTGTATAAGGCGATCGCCAAGATCGACAAGAAGGCCGTGATCGATTGCTCCGGCACCAAGCGCTGGGAGCTACCGCGCCGTGTGCAGCAGATGGCGACGCAGCACGGCAAGTCGATCTCGACGGCGGCCGCCGAGGAGCTCGTCTCGCGTTCGGGTGAAAACACTCGCATGCTCGATAACGACTTGGCTAAGCTTGCTCAGATGGTCGAGGCGCCCCAGATTGAGCTTGCCGATGTGGAGCGCTGGATTGTGCGCACTGCCGAGGTTCAACCCTGGGACTTTCTCAATGCGGTCTCGGCCCGTGACATGCGACGCTCGCTCGAGCTTTTCAATCTATTGCCCGATAAGAGCTACGTGTGGACTTATACATTGCTGTGCGGCCGCATCCGCGAGCTGATCGTCTCCAAGGCGCTCGATGCGCGCGGTCAGGGTCGTGAGCTGGCCGCAACACTCAAGCTTCAGTCCTGGCAGGTCAAGAATCACCTGACCTGGGCACGTCGCTTTTCGATGGCAGAGCTCGTCGCAGCGCTCGAGGGCGCGGTCGATGTGGAGCTCGCGCTCAAGGGTTCGGCCGATTCTCAGACTGCGCTTTTGCTCTGGATTACGAACATCTTGAGAAAATCGTGATGATACCTGCCTATTTGACAAATTCGTTCTATCCCTTTGAGAGGGAGCGTGCTATAGTAGGCGCTTGCATGACCTCACCGTGTCTCAGAGGTGTCATACATTTTTTGCAAGGAACTCGAAAGGAACTCCAGAAGTGGCAAACATCAAGTCTCAGAAGAAGCGTATCCGCACCAATGAGGCAGCTCGCATGCGTAACAAGGCTGTCAAGTCCGAGCTCAAGACGCTGACCAAGCACGTCCAGTCCGCCGTCGCCGAGGGCGACGCCGAGAAGGCCCAGGCTGCCCTCAAGACCGTCACCAAGCGTCTCGACATGGCTGCCGCCAAGCATGTTATCCACAAGAACCAGGCTTCCAACCGCAAGTCCGGTCTTGCCAAGCTCGTGAACAGCATCAACGCCTAAGTTGTAAATTTCACACCACACAGATTACGCGCATAAATGGAGCCTGTTTTATGGAACAGGCTCCATTTTTTGTACCGCTCGGGTAAGATAGTCCGCATGAATACTTCAATTGACATTTCCCACATCCGCAACTTCTCAATCGTTGCGCACATCGACCATGGCAAGTCCACGATCAGTGACCGCATTCTCGAGCTCACCCATACCGTCGACGAACGCGACATGGAGTCGCAGCTGCTCGACACCATGGATATCGAGCGCGAGCGCGGCATCACGATCAAGTCCAATGCCGTTCGCGTGTCCTATGACGCCGACGATGGCGAGACGTATCAGTTCAATCTGATCGATACGCCGGGCCACGTTGACTTTACCTATGAGGTCTCGCGCTCGCTGGCAGCCTGTGAGGGCGCGGTGCTCGTCGTTGACGCCACGCAGGGCGTCGAGGCGCAGACCGTCTCCAACGCGACGCTCGCCATGAACGCCAATCTGGACATTGTGCCGGCCATCAACAAGATCGACCTACCCTCGGCCCATCCCGATGAGGTTAAGACCGAGATCGAGGACGACCTGGCGATCCCTGCCGATGATGCCGTATGTGTCTCGGGCAAGACCGGCGAGGGCATCCACGATCTGCTGGAGTCCATTGTCTTTTTGATCTCTCCGCCCAAGGGCGATGCGAACGCGCCGCTCAAGGCACTCATCTTGGATTCGTACTTCGACGAGTATCGTGGCGTCGTCGCCACGGTGCGAGTCTTTGACGGTTCCATCAAAAAGGGCGATACCCTGCGCATGATGCAGGCAGAGGGCGACTTTTTGGTCGACGGCGTGGGTGTCAAGCGTCCTGCCGAGACCCCGGTCGACGCGCTGACGGTCGGCGAGGTCGGATACGTGGTCACGGGCCTGAAGGACCCCGAGGCCGTTCACGTGGGCGATACCCTCACGTGGGCGTCGAATCCCTGCCCCGAGCCGCTTCCCGGCTACCGCGAGGCCAAGCCCATGGTCTATACGGGCCTGTTCCCAATCGACAACAAGGATTACGAGAACCTGCGCGACGCACTCGATAAGCTCCACGTTAACGACCCGTCGTTGGTGTGGGAGCCCGAGACCTCGGTGGCGCTCGGCTTTGGCTTCCGCGTGGGCTTCTTGGGCCTGCTGCATATGGAGGTCGTCAAGGAGCGCCTGGAGCGCGAGTTCAATCTTGACCTCATTGCCACGAGCCCCTCGGTGGACTATCACGTCTACAAGACTGACGGCGAGATGATTGATGTCCGCAGCCCGCAGGATCTGCCCGAGGCTACGCGCATCGAGCGTATCGAGGAACCCTACCTCAAGGCCAAGATTATCTGCCCGCCCGAGTATACGGGTGCCGTCATGCAGCTCGCTATCGAGCACCGCGGCATTACTACCGACATGATCCATCTCACGAGCAAATCGGTTGAGATGCGCTTTGATATGCCGCTCGCCGAACTCATCTTGGACTTCTTTGACCAGCTCAAGAGCCGTACCAAGGGCTATGCCTCGCTCGACTACGAGTTCAACGAGTATCGTCCCTCCGAGCTCGTCAAGCTCGATATCTTGCTTTCGGGCGACGAGGTGGACGCGCTGTCGTTTATCGTCCACAAGGACAAGGCCTACGGTCTTGCCCGCGGCCTATGCGACAAGCTCAAGGAGATTATTCCGCGTCAGCTGTTCGAGGTGCCCATCCAGGGTGCTATCGGCAACAAGATCATTGCCCGCTCCACCGTCAAGGCGCGTCGCAAGGACGTGCTTGCTAAGTGCTACGGCGGCGATATTTCGCGTAAGCGTAAGCTGCTCGAGAAGCAGAAAGAGGGCAAGAAACGCATGAAGGCCATCGGCTCGGTCGAGGTCCCGCAGGAGGCCTTTATGGCGATCCTCAAGGTGGACGAGTAGGTCTATGGCGCTTTCTGAATACAGCAAGCGGCTGCTGGGCGCCTATGCCGAGCAGCCGTTCCTTATGGCTCCCATGGCGGGCGTGACCGACCCTGCCTACCGCATCATGTGTCGTCGCCGCGGTGCCAACCTTGCCTACAGCGAGATGGTGAGCGTGGCGGGCCTTGCCTATGCCAGCAACAAGACCTGGCGCCTGGTGCTACCGGCCGACGAGGAGCAGCAGATATGCGTTCAGCTCTTTGGCTCCAAGCCCGATCAGTTTGCGAGTGCCGTCGCCGCCGTCGAGGAGCGTGTGGGTGATCGCCTGTCGCTCATCGATATCAATATGGCA
>URNJ01000051.1 GCA_900549215.1 uncultured Collinsella sp. | reverse complement strand
AATCTTTCGCCGAATTCAGCGCCCTGCAATACCCGCGGCACGCCCGCGGCGAAGGCCAACGCGGCCACCGCGGCCGAGCTCGTGAGGTGGCTCTGGGCCCTCGGCATGATGTGCCGGGAGGGCGCGGAATAGACATAGCCCCCGTCCCGGCGAGCCGGGCGGCCTTCGGGGATACCCCCTATTTCGCTGTGCGCGCGGAGCCCTCCGCATGCGCCTCGACAGACTTGGGGAACCCCGCCGAAGGAATGGAGTGCGGGCCGACAGAACGGTATCCGCGGATATGAGACTGAGCCGAAGGCGTCGATGACATGCCGGGGGCGGACCGGGACGGGTTAACGGCAGGCCCCGCCGACCGATTGCAAGCGGTCGGCGGGGCCATTGTGGCTCTTGACAGCGGATTGGGTCATATGAGCGAAAAGCGCCACGACACCGGCAATCAGATTGGTCGAGAACTCACCCACGGAATACACAAACGCCGTAATGCCGGCAGCGAGCAAAACAACCGACAGAATGTCAAGCGTGGTGTTCGAGCGCTCTCCGACATTCTGGACATGCTTTACGCCCGCCGCAGCGACCGCAATGCCGCCCACCAGCGGCACTACGAACACCGCCCTCCAGCCAAATAACGTGCACATAAGACCGCTAATCACGGGTCCAAACGCCGGTCCTAGCGTAATGCAGGCGCCGCCCAGGCTCAGATACAGACCGAGCTTCTCGCGCGGGGCGCAAGACAGCACCACGTTCATCATGAGCGGGAACAAAATGCCCGATCCCGCAGCCTGCAAAATACGACTTGGCAGCAAAACGCTAAACGACGGAGCGACCAGGCACAGGACTTCGCCGGCGACCATGCATCCGCATGCGAAAAACAACAGCTTGCGCGTCGAGAAACGGCCGGACAGGAAGGCCATGATGGCCGTAAAGATCGACGTCACGATCATGTAGCCCGAAACGAGCCACTGCGCCGTGGTGGCACTCACCGAAAAGGCTGTCATAATGTCGTGCAACGCCACGTTAATGATGTTCTCGTTAAACGCGGCGACAAAGGCTGCAATATACATAACGACGAGAATCGCCGCGGTGGCCGATGGCGTTGCTTGAACTTGTTGCTGAGATTTGCTCCCCATGCATTTCCTTCCTCTTGGAACGACAGTCGCATCGCCCCAGAGGAACAGTCCAGGGCGAAAAAATGAGCCCTAGACTTACGCCAGACGCCGTACACGACGAATCTGGCAACATGGTCCAACGTCGAAAGATTGTAACGCGGACGCATGGCTTTCCTTCCGCGCTATTATTAAAAGTCCACGAAAGCATAAGACATGAGGAGCCCGCCATGATTAAACCCATCATGAAGTCCGAGTTCTTTTTACGCCTGCCCTCCGAAGACGCCGGCCCCGAAGACGCCGCGACCGGGCAGGATCTCCTGGATACACTCCACGAGCATGAGCGCGAGTGCGTGGGCCTCGCCGCCAACATGATCGGCGTGCGCAAACGCATCATCTGCGTAAAGGACGGCAACAGGGCGCTCCTGATGTACAACCCTCAAATTCTTGAGCAGGTCAATGCCTATCAGACGAGCGAAGGATGCCTCTCGCTGATCGGCGAGCGTCCCTGTACCCGCTATCGCCGCATTAAGGTTGAGTATTTGGACGAGAACTTCGTTCACCGCATCAAAAACTTCTCGGGCTACACCGCCGAAATCATCCAGCACGAAATCGACCACTGCAACGGCGTTGTGGTTTAGGCCACCTGCCAAAATGAGGGTACCGGAGGCCTCCCTATGGATATCAGCCGCTTTGGCGAATTCGCCATCTTAGCGCAGTCACGCACGTTTCTTGATGCGGCGGAACTGCTTTTCATGTCGCAATCAACCCTCTCCAAGCACATCATGGCAATGGAGCAAGAACTCGGCTGCAAGCTCATCGATCGAAGCCAGCGCCACGTAACACTCACCGCGCAAGGTGAAGCGCTCCTCCCCTATGCGCAAAAAATTGCGACGCTTCAGCATCGCTATCTTGCCGCCATTCAAATAGGTGCAGATGAGCCGCTCGAGCACCTCACCGTAGGTTCTATCCCCATTATGGCCCCTTATGGGATTACGGACGCCGTCATCGATTTTCAGCAGGCGAACCCCTCATATTCTGTCGAGCTCATCGAAGGCGAGGGCGACACACTCAAGCGCATGCTCCTACACGAGGACATTGACCTGGCCTTCATCCGTGACAGCGGTGCCATCGAGCCGGAGTTCAAAAAGATTCCCTTTCCGACCGACCGGCTCGTGGCCGTCCTTCCGCTCGACCATCCACTCGCCGAACGTGACACCGTCGAGATAGACGACCTTATCGACGAGAATTTCCTCATGCTTCCCCAAGGCTCGTTCGTAAGCGAGCTCGTCCTTTCCCTTTGTCGCGAAGCTGGATTTGGCCCACGTGTTACGTTCACCGGCAAACGAGCCGAGAACATCATCTCTCTTGTCGCACGCGGCGCCGGTGTCTCATTCCTCATGCGCAAGCCGGCGGAATCGCTTGCCAGCGGAAAGGTAGCCCTGGTGCCGCTTGAGCCCGCGACGACCTCCGAGGTCAGGCTCTACCTCAAGCGGAACGCCGCGCACTCGCAGGCGGTCGTCTCGTTCATCGGCTTCCTCCCCTACCGTCAGCTCCTGCAGGGCGACCGTACGTCTTCCACCGCGGCACGACCGTCATAATCCCCGCTGCTCCACAACCGCAGACTTGTGTCCGCAAACACGCTGACAACGGCACAAAACACAAATATGCCTCGGGCGGCACGTCGCCGTCCGAGGCATATTTAGTTAAAGTGCGCAGAAAGACTAGTCCACCGAGATGTTGAGTGCCTTACCGCCCTCGTCCTTCTTGGTACCGATCACCATAGCGGCGACAAGAGCCAGAGCGAAAGCGACCACACCGGAGATGACAAGGCCGATAAAGCCCATGTCGATGCCGGCAGGGTTAATAAAGCTCGGGAAACCGAGCGGGCCGGAGGCGCCGAAGGCATAGAGCTTGGCACCCATGAGGCCGGCAATGGCGCCGCCTACACCAGCGGAAATAAAGGTTGCCCACATAAGGCGCTTACGCGGCAGCAAGATGGCGTAAAGCGCAGGCTCGTTGACACCGAAAATCGAAGAGACAAGGGCGGGAATGTTGACGGCAGCATTTTCCTCGGAGTCCTTGGTTCGGATGACCATGCCAAGCACAGCGCCGGCGATGGCACAACCGCCTGCATACACGAGCGGGTTAATGAGGTCATAGCCGTAGGTTGCGACATCGAGGAACCACAGCGGGATGATACCCCAGTGCAGGCCGAACATGACGAGCAGGCTCCAGAACGTGCCGATGACGAAGCCGGCGATGGCGGGCTGGAAGTTGATGAGCATCAGAATGATCTGGGCAACGATGTTGGAGAGGACCGTCATGACCGGACCGACCACAAGCAGGCCAAGGATGCCGCAAATGAGGAGCGTCAGGATGTTGGAGAAGAACGAGCTCACAAGCGCGGGCAGCGCGTTAGAAAGGGCCTTGTGCACCTTGGAGGCAATCCAGACGATAAAGATCGCAGGCAGAATCGTCGATGAGTAATTCTGCATGATCAGCGGGATGCCAAAAATATCACCGTAGACATTGGACTCGAAGACCGTACCGGCGCCGAGCGTGTAGAGCGGATCTCCGCCCATAAGGGCAACGAGCGTCGGGTAGACGAGGATACCGCCGAGCGCCATTCCCATAACGGGCTTAAGTCCGAACTTCTTGGCCGACGTCCAGCCAATGATTAGCGGAAAGTAATAGAAGACCGAATCTCCGATTGCCGAGAGCGTCACATACGTATTGCTGTCCTTAGCGAGCCAACCGGCAACCGTACAGAGCGCAAGCATCGACTTGATGAAGCCACCGGCCATAAGCACACCAAGAACCGGCTGCAGAATCTCGGAAATGATGGCGAGCAGGCGCGAGAACGGATCGCCCTTCTTGACATTGTCGCCCTCATCGATATCAAGCGCAGGCTTGGCGTCGAACCCGCCGATCTGAACAAGGTCGTTGTAGACGGCCTCGACGGTGGCGCCGATCACGACCTGGTACTGTCCGCCGGCCTGGATGACGTCAACGACGCCCTTCGTCGCCTTAAGCTCATTGGTCTGGGCAAGTGATTCATCCTTGAGGTGGAAGCGGAGACGCGTAATGCAGTGGCTCACGTCTAACACATTGTCTCGACCACCGACCTTTGTGATGATTTCATCGCAAAGCTTCTGGTATTTCATGGAATTCTCCTTTTTCTGAGCGGGGTATAGCATCGATTTCATGCCTCCGTAGTCGACGTGGGAGGGCAAGGAATCCGCTTCCCCCTTTGAAATCCGCGGACGCACGTACGCCCGGGATGGGAAACGGCAGAGAAGATGGAAGATGCCGATCACGTGGCAGGGAGCCTCATTGGCCCATATCACGCAATCAGGTCTACAGACGCGAATCTGCTGCGCCGAGAAGTCTCGTCGTCTGGCAGAACTTGTCACACAGACGTTCCGGTTCGCCCTGGGGAATCTGAGTACGCTCGGTCTCAAAGGAGAGGCCGTACTCGCGTGCCGGAAGGAAATACTCGAAATAGCCGTTGGTGTAACCGCAAACTATTCCCTCGACCGGGCATTCGCGCTTCATGCGAATACCCAGGTCGCTGCCGAGCTCACTCGGGAACACAAAGAGATGCAGGCCGCCCAGACTGATGACGGCACACTTAAGCGTGAGCGAAAAGTCGTCATGGGCAACGGTGTGATAGAACGTCTGAGGCTCGATGCGGTCGAGAACGACCTCGCGATCGAGCTTGATCTGGGAAATCGCCTCGGCAAGACCGGTCGAAACGCGCTCGACCTCGGGAATGCCGCGTCCCTGGCGAAAATTGCGGTCGCTACAGTCGCCAGCAGCACCGACGACCATGGCCGGATAGTAACCAAGACTCTGAGCGAGCTTTTTGCCGGTAAGACCGGCGAGTTCGCTCGTGAGCTCCGTGCAGTCGGGTCCGACGCAAGCGGAATGCACCGCCCAGTTCACAAAGCCCGCAAATGGCTTGCCTTCGGTATCGAAGAACGATACGACAATGACCTCATTGTCGGCGAGTTCACCTGGGATGATGCGGTTGTCGTAGAAACCGGTGATGACCTGCTTGCCCAAGCGACAAATCGCGGGCTGTGCGTTGGCGCGGCACTCCTCAAAGCATTGGCAAATGGTATCGAGGAACCAGCGGTAGTAGTTCTCGTCGAATTTTCCCGTCCACCAGCTGCGGTGGTAAGCAACGATTGAAGTATGGTCGTGCGTCGCCGAGAGCAGAACGCAATCACGGTCAATGCCGTAGCGCTCGGCGAGCATTGTCTTGACTTCCTCGGCCATGCTTTCCTCGAACTCGAGGACATCGGCATTAAAGAGAAACACTTCACGTTCGCCTTGCTGGAAGAGGATGGCGTTGGCGAAGACGTCATCATGGACGCCCGTCGCAGGTTCAAGACGGTTGGGAAGATTGCGGTAGCCAATCAGGTAGATGTCGCCCTGTGGGGTAATTTTGCGGCGCGCGTGTCCAATGTTCATGCACGTTCTCCTTCTGTGTCACGCCGCATTCAAGGCGGCAATGATGATTTCGACGAGGCGCTCATGGGATCCGGCGGCAAAACCGGAGTTCATAGCCTCATAGGTGATTTTTTCGTACGCGTCGGGAGCCGGTAGGTACTTCTGTCCGCCGTTGACGAGCGTGGCAAAGAACACAGAGCCGGACCGGGCGGCGCGCACAGTGGCGCCGAATGCACTCGAGACCTCGGGTTGTACGCCGACAAGCTCGACGTTTCCCAGCCGGAGCAGATAGACCCTCGTGCGCTGCTCGCCAGCGGCATGAAACTCATACGTTCGGTGCGGGGCCAAAGAGTGAAAATCGGCGCGTGTCTGAGCGGGCAGGAGAACGTCGACCGTGCGGGCATCGATGCCGGTAGCGTCATCCTCACGCGCCATGCGAGCGGCCTCGACTAAAGCATCGCCCAAGGCCTGCCCCTGCTGGTGCAGCATGCGGTATCCGTCCTCATGGGCATCGACCGTCTGCTTAACGCCGGCCGCATCGAACATGACGTTCATGGCGCGCTCCGCCGGACCTTGGTCGCCCGCGGCGCCTGGCAGCAACAGGGCAACGCCGCCCAGCTCGCGCTCGAGTGACATGGCGGCAAAACCAAAGAGGTCTCCGCTCGCCATGCGCCTCCCCTCGGAGTCGCGCGACCCGTCGAGCACGGAGGACTGAACGTCCGCCGTCGCGAGCACGGCAACATACTCGCCCCCGGCATCCCTTATGGCGAGTACGGGCATCGTGTGGTCGGCAAACCCCCTGGGATTCGAGCCCAACCACCAGCCGGCAGGCGTCTCAATGTCGCGATTAACGTTCACGGGGCATTCGCCCTCCACAGTGGCGAGCGTGGCAGAGCGAATGCCCGCAACAGCGCGCTCGACAGCCGTGCGGGCGGCAGCGACGAGCGCTGCGCGATAGCGCTCGTTGCGATTGCGGGTAGCATCGTCGGCAAGATGCCCGGGAGTGCGGACGTGAGGCATGGAAAACGTGTGGGTAGGAACCACCCAAGAATAAGCACCGCTGCAATTGGCGGCATCCTCAACAACCTCACGCAGATCGGCGAGTAGAGCCGGAGCGATCGAGGTGACCTCAAGCGAAAGGACGCAGGCGCGTCGCCCCGTCCCCTCGATGATAAGGGCACGGGCGAAGACCTCATGACGGAGTTCGTCGAAACCGTCGAACGGCAACACGTCCCCAAGATCGATGGCCACACGAGCGGCCCCAGCCCTCATCTCTCCTTCGTCCATGGCAGATACTCCCCTCTGATTGCCGCTCACTCGACACCGTACAGTTGCTGCGCCGTACCGCCAAGCACAAGGTCGCTGTCTGTATCGCTCAGATTTGCAGCGCGAACGCAGGCGACGCCCTCGGTGAGCCACTCGCGTTTAACGGGATAGCTCGTGCCAAAAACAATATGGTCTGCACCCAGCACGTCAACCGCACAGGCGAGGAGTGTCTTGCCCCAAGGCTGAGCATGGGACATGTCGAAATAGATGTTGTTCTCGAGGTGCCTGGAAACGGTCTCGGTATCGACCTGAAAACGGCCAGAAGCATCAGGGCGCTTGGGGCCATGAGGCAGCAGCATCTCCTTGAACGCAAAGTATGCGCCGCCGAGCATGGAGTGGACCATCTTGATATTGGGGTAGCGCTCAAAGAAATCACCAAAGATCTCTCGGCCGATCGCCGTAGTTTGGTCGACGCAGCGGCCATAAGAGCGGCGAAGGTTGTCGTACGCGAGAAGCGACTCGTTCTCGACCGGCACGGGAACATGGTGCACGTAAACGGTGACATGGCGTTCGTTCAGGTGCTCGAAAAAGCTCGAGAAGACCTGGTCGTCGAGATAGCGCTTGCCGTAGTGAGCGCAGAGCTGCACACCCGCAAAACCATCGTCGAGCCTGCGGTCGAGCTCCTCCAAATTCGCTTTGGTGCCAAAGGGCGGCACAGCGACAAGCGGAATCAGACGGCCACTTGACGCCTTCGCGTCAGCAGCCATACCGTCGTTGAAACGCCGGCACATCTCGAGCGACATCCACTCGTGACAGCCGGGGAGCTTGAGGATCGCCTTGTCGACCCCCGCCTCATCCATATCGGCCAAGCGCTTCTCGAGGGTGTAGTCGCCCTCAATGTAGTTAAGACCCGGAGAACCGGCGGGCATCTCGATCACGATCTGTCGTTTGCCGGCGGAATTCATGGTCAGATAGCCTTCGGTGTCATAGGCGCGGGGTACCTCGGCCAAAAACTGTTCGCAGAGCGTCTCGTCATGAAAGATGCGCTCGTCGAACCAGTAGGAATTTGCATCGATAATCATTGGTTGGAACCGCCTTTCATCTTGTTGAAAACATTCTAGAAAAGCAGGTACCCGGACATCAATTCCAGCTTAAGCCCATTGTATTCCATTTTGGAATAGAACTAGCCGCTCACGCGCGAACCTCGCCCGCTCAACGAGACAAGCGCTAACAGCACGGGCTTAGACAGAAAACGGTCGGCCCGCATCCGTTGCGGGCCGACCGTTTCATTACAGGCTACCTTTGCCGTTACGCCTGGCGGTAATGGTCAAAGAAGTCGGCGAGGTCTTCGAGGGACTCTTTGAGTACTTCCATGCGCGGCAGGTACACGATACGGAAGTGGTCGGGCTCAGCCCAGTTGAAGCCGCCGCCGCGCGTGATCAGGATCTTCTTCTCGTGCAGCAGGTCAAGGGCGAACTGCTCGTCATCGGTGATGTTGAACTTCTTCACATCCATCTTGGGGAAGATGTAGAACGCCGCGCGCGGCTTAACCACCGAGATGCCGTCAATCTTGTTGAGCGCCTCATACACAAAGTTGCGCTGCTCGTAGACACGGCCGCCAGGACGGATGTAGTCGTTAACGGACTGATGACCACCGAGTGCCGTCTGAACGATCGACTGAGCCGGCACGTTGGAGCACAGGCGCATGTTGGAGAGCATGTTGATACCCATGATGAAGTCGCTCATGCAGCGCTGGTTGCCCGAAAGCACCATCCAGCCAATACGATAGCCCGCAATCATGTGCGACTTGGAAAGGCCGCTAAAGGTGACACAGGGCAGATCGGGAGCGAGCGAGGCAATCGAGACGTGCTCATAGCCGTCCATGCACAGGCGGTCGTAAATCTCGTCTGCAAAAATCATGAGCTGGTGCCTGCGCGCAACCTCAACGATGCCCTCGAGCACCTCACGCGGATAGACGGAACCCGTGGGGTTGTTAGGGTTGATGATGACGAGGGCTTTGGTCGCGCTCGTGATCTTGGACTCCATATCCTCCAGGTCGGGATACCAATCCGCCTGCTCATCACACAAATAATGTACGGGATGACCGCCGGCAAGGGTTGCGCACGCCGTCCAGAGCGGATAGTCAGGGCTGGGGATCAGAATCTCGTCGCCATTGTCGAGCAGCGCGTTCATCGAAAGCTGAATGAGCTCGGACACGCCGTTGCCCGTGTAGATATGCTCCATCTGAACGTTGGGCAGGCCCTTGATCTGCGAATACTGCATGATCGCCTTGCGCGCGGAGAACAGGCCGCGCGAGTTGGAATAGCCTTCGCAGTCGGGCAGCTGCTGGCGCATGTCCTTGATGACCTCGTCGGGCGTGCGGAAACCGAAGGGCGCCGGGTTGCCGATATTGAGCTTGAGGATGCGCTCGCCCTCGTCCTCCATACGGGCAGCCTCGTCGACGACGGGACCGCGCACGTCATACAGGACGTTATCGAGCTTGGTGGATTTAGAAAAAGTACGCATGGTGGTGCTCCTTGCAATTTGAGCTGAGGGATGGGGTTCGGGCTTGGAATCGTTGCGGGGTGATGATGCCTCGCCTTGATCGGCGTCGCCGGCAAGCAGCCAGGTAACATCGACCTCCAAAATACGGGCGAGCAGCTCAGCCACATCGCGCCGCGGGATCGTCTTGCCGCTCACATATTGGCTCATCTGACTCTTGCCGAGTTTTTTGCCGAGCATCTCCGATGCGCGGATTACGTCCGACTGGCGAACGTCGCGATCGGACATAGTCTGTCGCAGGCGATCGCTAAACGTCTCTTGGGCCACTAGAACCTCCTTGCTGGCAAAGTTCAATTTATAGAATACGAATTGAACCAAGGTTCAATTTAGGCAGCAGTATAACGCGGCACCTCATTCGAAAGTTCAATTTCATAAGAAAATGCACCAGACTCTGAGATTTGCCCAAAGTGGGCAATGACGCGCACACGTTTAGAGGTATTCGAGGAAACGGGCGGCGGCAAGCGAAACATCGGCCGTTCGATATATCGCATTGATCTGCCGATGAGGATGTCCCTCGAGCGGACGCACGGCAACATCGAACTGACAGCGACGCAAGATGAGCGCGGGAAGAATGCTAACGCCCAGGCCGTCCTCGACCATAGCCATAATCGCATAGTCATCCCAGGTCGACAGCTTAGAGCGCACCGCCAGGCCCGCGCGGCGAAACAGCGGCGTAATCTCGTCGTCGCTACCGCGTTCCAGCAGGATAAACTGCTCGTTGGCCAAATCGGCAAGGGAAACGACCTCCGCGGTGGCAAGCGAGGAGTCCGCTGGCACCACGGCCATCAGCTCGTCTTGCACCAACGGTCGCGACGCCATGCCGGCGCCGCGTGGCTCGCGCGGAATAAAGCCCAGGTCGCAGCGACCTTCCGCCACCCATTGTTCAATCTCTGAGTAATCGCCCATCAGCAACTCATAATCGACGTCCGGATGATCGGCGCGAAAGCGCGCAATCACCGGCGGCAGCACGTGGGTCGCCACACTCGAAAACGTACCGATGCAGATTTTGCCGCGCATGAGTCCACGCATCTCATCCACCCGTCCCTGCAAGCGAGTGAATTCCTCGCAGAGCGCCTCGACAGCCGGCATGACCTGCCGCCCGTCGGCAGAAAGAGCCACGCCCTCGCGACTGCGGTCGAGCACCTTAAAACCCCAGTCGGCCTCAAGGTCGCCCACCATGCGGCTCACGCCCGACTGCGAATAGCTCAGCCGCTCTGCAGCACGCGTAAAGCTGCCGGCACGCACCGTCTCGAGCAGCACTTGCATCTTTTGGATATTGGTCTCCACGGCACGTCCCCACCCTTGTATGAGTTTTTGTCATGTTTTCCATGCATTATATTCGCTTTTCTTCTAAAGCCAGTTCACCCATAGTGAACATGCTCGGATATAGAGGGGATGGAAGCGCATGAACAACGGACTGTTTACGTACTTAGCAGCATTGCTATTGTTTGGCTCCAACGGCATCATCGCCGCTGCCATCGCGCTGCCGAGCTCCGATATCGTGCTGCTACGCACGTTTTTGGGCGCACTCTCGCTTGTAACCATCCTCGCCACTACCCAACACCATAAGTTGCAGGCGCCATCTCGTCCCCGCGAAGCCGCGGCCCTCCTCCTCTCGGGAGCTGCGCTGGGCGCCAGCTGGATTTTTCTGTTCCGCGCCTACCAGACGATCGGCGTCGGCGTATCCTCGCTGCTGTACTACTGCGGCCCCATCATTGTCATGGCGCTCTCCCCGCTCATCTTTGGCGAAAAGCTGACCGGCGGCAAAATCGCCGGCTTTGTCGCCGTCGCCTGCGGTGCTTTTCTCATTGCAGCACAAGGTCTAGGCGGCAATATGCCCATTGCGGGCATCGTCTGTGGAATCGCCTCGGCCTTCTGCTATGCATTGATGGTCATCGCCAGCAAGGGTGCGCCGCACATCGAGGGCCTCGAGAACTCCGCGCTCCAGGTGAGCGCCGCCTTTGTGACCGCACTGGTCCTCACGCTCATCACGCAGGGCGCTCCCTCGTTCCTGTCCGCCGGCGTCGCCGCCAGTATTGATTGGCGCGCCGTCGCTATGCTCGGCGTCGTCAACACCGGCATTGGTTGCCTGCTCTACTTTAGCGCCGTCGCCAAGCTGCCCGTCCAGACCGTCGCCGTCGTCGGCTACCTCGAGCCGCTTTCGGCG
>URNJ01000050.1 GCA_900549215.1 uncultured Collinsella sp. | reverse complement strand
ACCGATGCCGCCACGATCGCATAGTCAAGCCCGACAGCGTCGGCCTCGGCCATGCGATCCTTCCAAAAGAGATCGAAATCTGATGGACGGGGCATAGCGCCTCGATATTCACCAAATTGATGTTGTAGCTCCTGAGCACTTGGCATGGCTCGTGAACCCAACCTTTCGAAATCGCAACGGAGGTGCGCCCGGCAAGGGAACCGGGCGCACGGGAGGGAAAGCGAGGCTACTCGCCGAGCTTGGGATGCAGCAGCGACGGCGCAGCGCCGAGCAGCATCTTGGTGTAGGGGTCCTGGGGGTGCTGAAAGACCTGCTTGGCCTCGCCCTGCTCGACAATCCTGCCGCCATTCATAACGATGATGTCGTCAGAGATATAGCGGACCGTCTGGATGTCATGGCTGATGAACACCATGGCCAAGCCGAGCTCCTTCTTAAGGTCGGTCAGCAGGTTCAGAATCTGCGCGCGAACCGAAACGTCCAGAGCCGAGGTGGGCTCGTCGGCGATGATGGCATCGGGGTTCAGCGACAGGGCACGGGCAATTGCGACGCGCTGGCGCTGGCCGCCCGAAAGCTGGCCGGGAAGAACCTCGGCAGCGGAGCTGGGCAGACCGGTGAGCTCCAAGAGTTCCTTGACGCGCTTCTCCTGCTCGGCCTCGGTACCCAGGTTGTGGACGCGCATGGGGTCGAGCAGCTGCTCGCGAACGACCATGCGGGGGTTGAGCGCCGTGGCCGGGTTCTGGAACACGACCGAGATGACGCGGCCCATGTGGCGACGGTCCTCGGCGGTACGTTTGGTAACGTCCTTGCCCTTAAAGTAGACCTTGCCGCTCGTGGGGGCCTGCAGGCCGCACATGACGTTAGCGGTGGTGGACTTACCGCAACCGGACTCGCCGACGATGCCAATCGTCTGACCGGGCATGAGCTTAATCGTTACACCCTGGACGGCGTGAACCAGGTTGGGGTGCAGAATCGAGCCGGTACGGGTCCTAAAGGTGACGTGGACGTCATCAAGGAAGATGATCGGCTCGACGCCGTTGACTGCGGTCTCGCTCATCTACATCACCTCCGCGTGAGGGGTCAAACCATTTGCCTTGAGCACCTCGTCGGGGAGCTCGGAATAGAAGTGCTCGGTGCCGGGCACGCGCTTGAAGACCGGACGGGTGTCCAGGCCAATACGCGGGTGGCTCGAGCGGGGCGCGAAGCGATCGCCCTTGGGGAAATCGCGCGGGCTCGGAACGGCGCCGGGCACCTGGTGCAGGCGGCCCGAACCGCTCTCGATGGACAGAACGGAACCCAGAAGACCGCGGGTGTACTCGTGGATCGGGTTAGTGAGCAGCTCCTTGGTGGGTGCCTGCTCGATAACCTGACCGGCGTACATAACCGTGATGTTATGGGCGACCTCGGCGACCAGAGCCAGGTCATGCGAAACAAAGATCATGGCAAAGCCGAGCTTGGCCTGAAGATCGTTGAGCAGCTTGATAACCTGCTTCTGAACGGTAACGTCCAGAGCGGTCGTGGGCTCGTCGCAGATGACCAGCTTGGGGTCGCGGGTAAGGGCCATAGCGATCAGGACACGCTGACGCTGGCCGCCGGAAAGCTCGTGCGGATAGCTCTCGAGCGTACGCTTGGGATCGAGGCCGACGAGCTCCAGGAGTTCCTCGGCACTGCGGGTTCCGCCGCGCTTGGTGAGCTGCTTCATCTGGGCAGAGATGAGCATAGAGGGGTTGAGCGAGGACAGGGCGTCCTGATAGACCATGGCGATATCGGTACCGCGCAGGCCGAACCACTCCTTCTTGCTCATCTTGAGCAGGTCACGGCCCTCCCAAAGGACCTCGCCGGAAAGGTGCTCGTCCTCATCGGTCAGGCCCATGATGGCCAGCGTGGTGATGGACTTACCGCAACCGGACTCGCCCACCAGGCCCATGGTCTGACCAGGACGGACGTCAAAGTTGACATGGTCGACGACGTTGATATCACCGTGATGCTCAAACTGGATGCAGAAGTCACGGACCGAGAGAATCGGTTCGACAGACTCGTCGGGCACATGGCGATCGTCACGCTTGAGCTCGACATCGCGCAGGGCGCCAAGGCGAGCGGAGAGGGACTGGGCCTGCTCCTTGTAGGCGCGAACGGGGTCGGAGACCAGCAGGTCGGCCTCGCGACGCTTGGAGGAATCGGTCGGATCCAGGGCGGCGGAGGGAGCAGAGGCCATGGCGTCGGTAATGCCCTCGGAGAGGATGTTGAGCGCCAGGCAGGTAATCATGATGGCCAGGCCCGGGAACAGCGCCTGCCACCAACGACCGGCGAGCACGCCGCCGCGGGCGTCGGCGAGGATGTTGCCCCAGGTAGCGGTGGGCTCCTGGATACCAGCGCCGATGAAGGTCAGCGAGGCCTCGAAGATGATGGCGTCGGCAACCAGGGTAACGGTGAAGACCATGATCGGGGCGATGCAGTTACGCAGAACATGCTTGATCAAAATCCACGGAGCCTTGGCGCCGGAAACGATGACCGCGCGGACATAGTCCTCGCCGTACTCGGACACGATGTTGGCGCGCACGATACGGGCAATCTGCGGAGTGTACATAAAGCCGATGGCGAAGATGATCGACGGCACGGAGTTGCCCAGGATGGAGACGAAAACGGCCGCGAGGGCGATGCCCGGGATGGACATGATGATGTCCAGGATACGCATGATCGTCTCGGAGACGGCCTTGCGCGAAACCGCTGCAAGGGCGCCCACGATCGAGCCACAGACCAGGGCCATGGCAGTGGCGCCAAAGCCGATAATCAGCGAGTAACGACCACCGTAGAGCATACGCGACAGAATGTCGCGACCCTTATCGTCGGTACCGAAGATAAATCCATTGCCGGGAGCCTGGCGAGCCGTAAAGATCTCGACCGGGCTATAGGGGGCAAGAAGGGGCGCCAGAATCGCAGTCAGGGCGACCAGCACCAGCACGACGGCGGCAATCTTAGAAGACAGCGTCATCTTCTTCCAGCCACCGAGCTTGAGCCCCTTGGAGGCAGCCTTCTCGAGCTGCTCGGTTTGCTTCTCTCGAATCTTTACCATAATCTACACCGTCCTGATGCGCGGGTTAATGAGCAGGTAGAGCATGTCAACCACGATGTTGATGATGATGAAGGCGAGAGCAACGACGATGACGACGCCCTGAACCAGGTTCGCCTCGTTGCCCTGAACGCCCTGCAGAATCGCGGTGCCCATGCCGGGGAGGTTGAAGATAACCTCGATGACGACGGCGCCGCCCATGAGGTAACCGATCTTAAGACCGAGGGTGGTGACCGGGGTGATCAGCGCATTGCGAAGAACGTTGATGCCGACGACGACCTTCTCGGGAACGCCGGCGCCGCGAGCCATACGGACATAATCCTTGTCGAGCTCCTCGACCATGGCGGTACGCACGATACGAGTCATCTGGCCCGTCAGCGGAAATGCCAAGGCGATAGCGGGCATGATCATACGTCCCAGATAGCCAACCGGATTCGTGGTGAAGTGAGGCAGAGCACCCGATGCCGGAAGCACCTTAAGGTAGGAAGAGAACAGCAGGATCAACAGAACGGCAAGCCAGAACGACGGGGTTGCCAAGCCGGCGATGGAAAAGACGCGGATCACTTGGTCCGGCCATTTGTCGCGATACAGTGCCGCGATGACGCCGAGCAAAAACGAAACGACCGCGCCGATGGCAAGACCGATGAAGGTCAGCTGCATCGTAACGGGCAGGGCCGTGGAGATGCGCTTGGCAACGGAGTTGCGAGCAGCACCATAGGTGCCCATGTCGCCATGAATCAAATCGCCCATATAGCGCACGTAGCGCACGGGCCAGGGGTCGTCCAGACCATACTTCTCATGGTACTCGGCGACCGCCTCGGGCGAGGCACCGTCACCCAACGCCGTGTAGGCGGGGTCGGTCTTGGAGAACGACATAAGGAAGAACACCAGGACGGTGACGCCCAATGCCATGATCGGCAGCGCCACGAGACGCCTTCCAATCAAACGTAGCAAGTTGTTCACGTTCTCTCCCCTTTCTTTTGTCGGTAGGACCAACTGGTATATGAGTACGGATACTCATTACAAGACCCGAGCGACATCGTTGCCGCCCGGGTCTTTGTTTCAACTATGAGGATACGGTCCCAACGACCGACATCCTGCATACAGACTCAAGCGAGTCTTACGCCTTGACGGTCGCAACGCCCCTGAAGGACATGCTCGTCGTGCCGATGCCCTTGAAGCCATCGAGGGCCTCGCCGTTGGGCGCAGTGGACGGATCGTCCCAGGAAGCGGAGACGGTCTTGACGTGGACAACGGGGTACAGAACGGCGTTGTCGGCAATGATGTCGAAGCACTCGTTCCACTTCTTCTGCTGCTCGTCGCCCTCGGCGGCAAGAGCCTCGTCCATGAGACTGTGGAGCTTCTGCCACTCAGCGGACTCCTTCCACGGGCAACGGGTCTGCATCCAGACGTTGTCGCCGTACCACCAGTTGAGCAGCAGGTCGGGGTCGGCGCCGAAGCAGGAAGGATCGCCAGGGGCAAGGAGGATATCGTAGGCCTCGCCGCCGTCGATGGCAGCGTAGGTGGCCGGCGAGGTATCGGTCTGGATGGTCACATCGAAGCCGAGAGCGTCGAGGTCGTTCTTGACCTGGGCGGCCATGCCCTTAATCTGCTCGTTGTCGGTGGTGCGCAGGGTGATGGCACCCGGGGTGATGCCAGACTCCTCGATGAGCTTCTTAGCCTTCTTGGCGTCGGTCTTGTACACCGTGGAAGCCTCATGATAGTTGGTGAAGCTCTTGGGCAGGTAGCAGCTGGCAGCGGTGGCAAGGCCGGCGAAGGTGTTGCTAACCATCTTCTCGGTGTCGAGCGCATACATGACAGCCTGACGGACCTTGACGTTGTTCCAAGGCTCCTTGGCGACGTTGAACATGATGAAGCGGGTGCCGAAACCCTGAACGTTATCGATCTTGCAGCCGGCGCTCTCGAGCTGGTCGACGGCGTCAGCGGTAACGAGCTCCATAACGAGCGTGGAGCCCTCCTGCTGAGCAGTAACGCGAGCGGTGGGGTCGGTCAGGATGCTGTACTGGATCTTCTTATCCTCGGCAGCGTACTCACCGTTGTACTCGGGGTTGGGAACCAGGGTGATCTCGGTATCGGAGATAGAATCGTACATCCAGGGACCGGAGCCGATCGGCTGCTTGGCGCGATCCTCCTCGGTCTGGGTGGCCGGGGTAACGCGGACGATGGCCAGACGATCCTTGAGCAGGGAGAAGTTGGGGACCTTGGTCTTGACCGTCACAGTGCTGGCATCCTTGGCCTCGATGGACTCGAAGGGCTGGAAGAACGGAGCATAGGTAGCGGAAGCGGCGCAAGCGGTGTAGGAGGCGACGACATCGTCAGCGGTGACCTCGGTGCCATCGGAGAACTTGGCGCCCTTGCGGATGGTGACCTCGAAAGTGGTGTCGTCCACAGACTTGGGATCGTCGGTGGCGAGCTCGTTGAAGGTGCTGTAGTCGTGGTAATCGATGCCGTAGAGGCCCTCGACGACGTGCCAGTTAGCACCCAGGCCCACAGCGGAGCCGGTGCTGGCGGGATCGAAGCTGGACGGAGCGTAAGCGGAACCAGCGGTGATCACGCCGCCGCCACGGTTGGCGGAATCGGTGGAACCGGAAGCGGAACCTTCGTCGCTAGAGCTGCCACCGCAGCCGGTGAGACCAAGCCCTGCGACAGCAGCGACGCTGCCGGTGAGGCCGAGGAACGAACGCCTGGACATACCCTTGTTGATGATGGCCATGTCTTCTCCTATCAATAGAGAATCTTACTCGGGAGCACCTAGACTTGCCCCCGCGCAACTTGCGGACGATATATACCTTACCTACCGACGAACCCAACTGAGGTGCCGCGCTCGGCGACCGATACATACATACGCTTGAACGGTATTTACTACCGTTCACCGAATTCGTTGACAAACGATTCGCCAGACAGTATGTATCGGCGAGGTGAGATATCAGTCTTCGTCAACCCGCAGGATAGCAGGGTTGTTCACCATGACTAGTCAAACGTTTTAGCGTTAATAAAACCCGAAACCAGCATGCAATCATGGCGAAATAAATGGTTGAAAATCACGCAATCATGTATATCAGTAGTTTAGGCTCGTGTTTAGCTATCGGAATGGCCGGCCGCCGCCTCGGCGCGCTCGGCATTCCACGCAACGAGCGCCTCGTGGACCGCCTTGGCAACATCGGCAGGTATGCCGCGAACTTCCGCGATCTCTTGCTCGCTCGCCGCGCGCAAACGCTTCATCGAGCCAAAATGGCGCATAAGGGCACGTTTTCTGGTGGGTCCCACGCCTGGAACGTCATCGAGTACCGAAACTGTCATGGCTTTATCGCGCAACTCACGATGGAATGTGATTGCAAAACGGTGCGATTCATCGCGCACCTGTTTAATTAGATAGAGCGACGCGGATCCGGTCGGAAGCACGACGGGAGTCTCGTCCCAAGGCACGAAAACCTCCTCATCGGCCTTTGCCAAGCCACAAACTGGTATATCGAGCCCAAGAGCCTCAAGTTGCTTGATCGCAGCGGTCAATTGCGGCTTACCGCCATCGACAACGAGCAAATCGGGGCGCGAGCCAAAGCGCTCGTCGGCCATGCGCTCGGGAGCATAGCGTCGTCCCAAAACCTCGGACATCGACACGAAGTCGTTTGCCTCGTCCAATTCGGCCTGAATTTTAAAACGACGGTACTGGCTCTTGTCGGCGCGTCCGTTGGTAAACACCACCATCGAGGCGACGGTAAAGGTTCCGTGCAGCGTCGAGATATCGAAGCACTCGATACGCATCGGCGGCGCCGGCAGCGCCAGCGCGCTTTCGAGCTCCAGGAGCGCTTGATTGGTGCGGTCGTCAGCGTACCCCGTTCGCATCATGTAGCGCATGAGGGCATGGCGCGCATTTTTGGATGCCATATCGAGCAAACGGTGCTTTTCGCCACGCTGCGGCCTATGGAGATGGCAGGAACGCTCGCGCTTGCCTGCAAGCCACTCCCCCAGCGCCTCTGCATCCTCAAGCTCGACAGAGAGGTTTATCTCAGCTGGAATATCAGCCGTCTCGTCGTAATAGCGCTTAAGAAAGCCCGACTGGAGCTCTTCCTCGTCAACATCAAGACCCTTGTCGAGAATGAACTCGCAGGTGCGAACTGTTCGGCCCTCGCGAACGACGAAGACGCAAGCGGCAGAGATGGTCTCCTCGCGATAGAAACCGATGACATCGATATCGACACAGGAGGGAAAAACGACTTGCTGACGATCGTCCAGACCCCTGATGACCTCCAAACGACGTTTGACGCGTGCCGCGCGCTCAAAGTCGAGCGCCTCGGCGGCATCCGTCATCTCGGAGGTCAGCTCATCGACGACATCCTTGCGATGGCCCGACAAAAAGCGTTCGACGCGCTTGACGTTCTTGGCATAGTCTGCCGGGGAAATCGCGCCGACACACGCACCCGGGCCGCGCCCGACATGGTAGTCAAAGCAGGGGCGCCCGTTTTGCGCGCAAATCATATTGACGATGTCTTCCTCGCCCTTGTGGGACTCGACGATACGACGACAACGACGCCACTCCGCACAAGAAGCCGAGCAGATCGGGATCACCTTGCGCAGCGTGTCAATGGTCTCACGCGCCGCGTGGCTGTCAGTATAGGGACCAAAATAACGCGTTCCCGGCTTATGGCGCTCACGCGTATATTTGATAGCGGGATACAGGTCGCCCTTTGTAATGGCGATAAAGGGGTAGCTCTTGTCATCCTTGAGGTCGACGTTAAAGTACGGATGGTACTGACCAATCAAATTGCGCTCGAGCACCAACGCCTCGTGCTCGGTCTCCACCACGATATAGTCAAAGCTCGCCACCAGCTGCATCATCAGCGGGATCTTTTGACGCTCATCCTGCAGTGTCACGTATTGACGCATGCGGGCGCGCAGGTTTTTCGCCTTGCCCACGTAGATGACATCGCCCTTGGCATCCTTCCAAAGGTAGCATCCGGGCTGTGTGGGAACGCGCGAAACCTGTTCGGCAAGCGTTGGAATGTTGTCGTGACCGGCCACGCGCACCTACTTGCGACGAAGCAACGCCGAGACCTCGGGCATCTTAAGGACGACGGCAAGGCCAAAGGTAACAGCAAGCGAGACGACACCCGCAACGCAAACGTAGCCAAGAGTAATCAGAATCGAGCCGCCAAGTGCCCCGACAAAGTGTTCAAGCGCCCCCATGACGCCGGCGCCTGCGGCAGCACCCAGGCCACCGAGCAAAAGGCCAAAGAAACCGCCATGCAGGATAGATTTGACCTGAAGACCACGCAGGCGACGACGCAGCCACCACAGCGAACAGCCGACCAAGATCACGTAGTCGACGACATACGAAAGCGCGATTGCCGGCATACCGAAGCCCAGCACAACGCCAAACAGCAGAACCGAGCCGGCCTGGCCGATGGCGGAATACAGGCAATAGCGGCTATAGGGCTTCATATCGAGCAGGGCAGAGAAGCTCTTCTGCATCAACACGACCACGCCGTAGAGCGGCAGCGAGAACGCCAGGTAGACAAGGAACTCGGACACCAGCGCCACGCCGGACTCATCAAACTTGCCGGCACAGTAAATCATGTTGAGCGGACGCGCGAAGACAATCAGGTACAGCGCGAAC
Organism: uncultured Collinsella sp.; assembly: GCA_900549215.1. GTDB lineage: Bacteria > Actinomycetota > Coriobacteriia > Coriobacteriales > Coriobacteriaceae > Collinsella. Next base: position 2,860 of record URNJ01000050.1, on the reverse strand, counting down.
GGAATCAGGAAGAACAGCATCTGGGCGACGCCACGCGAAATGCCCGTGCGAACGCTGTCGTAATCCTTCTCCTGTGCGTCGTGAGAGAGCTCGGTATAGAGCGCCGTCGAAAGCGAGGCGGCAATCAGCGCGTAGGGCAGCGTGTACCACAGGCGCGCATAGGCGATGACGGAAGGACCAGTCTCGGGCTGGACCACCAGCGCGGCAGCGTTGGTGATAGAAGTCGAGACAAACATGCACACCGTGGCGAGCAGCGTCGGGATACCGAGCGCAATCGTCTGGCGCAGCGCGGGGTCCTTAAAGTCGATATGGATATGGGGATGCACGCCGTGCTTGCCAAGCGCGGGGATCTGACATGCCATCTGAACAAAGACACCGAGGGTCGTACCGGCCGCAATCAAGATGATGCCGGCACGTTCACCAAACTGTGCGGACACGGGCGCAAAACCCATAAAGCTCGCAATGACGATCACATTGTTGAGGACCGGGGCAAACGTCGACCAGAAGTAGTCGCGGTGTGCGTTGAGAACGCCCGAAAACACCGAGCCCAAACCATAAAACAGAATCTGGATGGCAAAGAAACGGAACATGAACGCAGCGGTATCCATGCTGCCGCCGTCACCCGAAAGGAACGATTGCGTCCAGATAAAGCCCGGGGCGAACACGGTCCCCAGTAACGAAATGCCACCCAGCACCAAAAGCAGAATGCCAAGCAGGTTGCCCACGTACTCGTTCGAGGCCTCGCGACCCTGCTCACGCCTCACGCCCATGTACACGGGCAAAAACGCCGTCACGAGCATGCCGCCCATCACGAGTTCGTAGAGCATATTGGGCAGGTTGTTGGCGACCTGATAGGAGGACGAGAGTAGCGACATGCCGATAGCGGCCGCCATTGCCCACGTGCGGATAAAACCGGTAACGCGAGACACGATGGTCAGAATGGTCATAAGCCCAGCGGAACGACCAACCGTGGAGTAGTCCGACGAGCCCATGTCGTCAGTGTCATCTCGCGACGAAGAAACTTCGGATGAGGGTGTCTGAGGCGCAGATTCTTTTGCAAAATGAGCTCCGCGCTTCAATTCTTCCTGCGGCATCGCTCAGTCCTCTCTCGTAATCGCGGCAACCGTCGCCCCGCAAAATGCAATTAAATCATCGGGTGCAAGCTCGAGCTGATAACCACGCTTGCCTCCCGAAATAAAAATGGTATCCCAAAGGACACACGTCTCATCAATGAGCGTCCGGTAGCGTTTTTTCATACCGACCGGGCTGCAGCCGCCGCGAACGTAGCCAGTCGCCGCAAGCAAATCCTTCACATGCATCATGGCCAAGGACTTCTCCCCCGCGGCACGCGCGGCGGACTTTAGATCGAGCTCGTCGGCAACAGGGATGCAGCACACGACATAGTCGTTGGACGGTGTCACACAGACCAAAGTCTTAAATCCTTGACCGGGCTCCTCGCCAAGCTGCTCCGAAATCGCGACCCCCAGGCCCACCGACTCATCACCATCGTCTTCGTACGTATGTAGAACATAGGAAATGCCGGCGCTTTCCAGCTCGCGCATCGCATTGGTTTTTGGCGTCTTTACAGCCTTTACCATGACATATCCTTTCCCTCGCATTCGGACGCAAGGATTAAGTATATGTCCAATTCGGCTGCATACGTCACTTCGGCACAGCAAGCGCCATCGAATCACAAGGAGTCGATGGCGCCCATAAACTGAATCGTCTATTTATTGAGCATCAAGTTGAGCCTGACGCTCCCGGTCACGCCTGAGCAACGGCGCCAAAAACTTGCCCGTATAACTCTGCGGACAGTCCGCAACCTGCTCCGGTGTGCCCGAAACCACGACGGTTCCGCCGCCGTTACCGCCTTCGGGACCCATATCGATCAGGCGGTCGGCAACCTTGATGACATCAAGGTTGTGCTCAATCACCAGCACTGTGTTGCCCGCATCGACCAAGCGCTGCAGCACATCGAGCAGCTGGCGGACGTCCTCAAAATGAAGGCCGGTCGTCGGCTCGTCCAAAATATAGAACGTCTTGCCCGTCTGGCGTCGATGAAGCTCCTTGGCGAGCTTCACACGCTGTGCCTCGCCGCCCGAGAGCGTCGTGGCGGGCTGGCCCAGGCTCACGTAGCCCAAGCCTACATCGTACAGCGTCTGGAGCTTGCGCTTAATCTGCGGGATATTCCCAAAGAAGGCCAGCGCCTCGGTGACGCTCATGTCGAGCACGTCCGAGATGGTCTTGCCACGGTAGGTGACCTCGAGTGTTTCGCGGTTGTAGCGTTTACCGCCGCAAACTTCGCAGGGAACGTAGATATCGGGAAGGAAGTGCATCTCGATCTTGATCTGTCCGTCGCCCTTGCACGCCTCACAGCGCCCGCCACTCACATTAAAGGAGAAACGACCCGGCGAGTAGCCGCGCGCCTTCGACTCCGGCGTACTCGCAAACAGCGCGCGAAGATCATCCCACAGGCCGATATAGGTAGCAGGGTTGGAACGCGGCGTGCGGCCAATCGGCGACTGGTCGATATCGATAACCTTATCGATACACTCGATGCCCTCGATTTTCTTATACGGACCCACAGGGCGCGTCGAACGGTGAATGGCATTCGTAAGGGCAGGCGCAATAGTGTCGGTAACCAGGGAGCTCTTGCCCGATCCCGACACGCCGGTAACAACCGTAAGCGTACCAAACTCGATCTTGGCGGTAACGTTTTTGAGGTTGTTGGCTCGAGCGCCCGTAATTTTAAGGCAGCCGCGACCGGGCTTGCGTCGTTCATCAGGCACTCGGATCATTCGTTTGCCGGTCAGATAAGCGCCCGTCATCGACTCAGGACACGCCATGATATCGGCAGGGG
>URNJ01000049.1 GCA_900549215.1 uncultured Collinsella sp. | reverse complement strand
GCACCATGGGCTCGCGCGGAAAGACGAGCTCGCCCTCGGGCACGGCGTCGATGTTTACATGCGCGCGAAAATCGCGCAGGTAGTCGAGGAATCCAGGCTTGAACATCGCGCCGCCGGCAGGGGCCTGGAGCGAGGCGAGGTAGTCGATGTCCTCGGGCGTAAAGCGCAGATTCTCGACCAGCTCGGGCAGCTCGGCGGTGCCGCACATGACGGCATACGCGCTGCCAAAGGGATGATCGCGGTAAAACGCCGTAAAACAACCCTGCTCATTGGCCTTGCCGCTCTCCCACAGGCCCTGGGCCATAGTGAGCTCGTACAGATCGGTGAGCATTGCAATGTCGGTGGGATGCGAGATGTCGGTCAAAGCCATGGGGCGACCTTTCGGATGTGTGGTACAGAATTTGAGGGTTGGACGAGAGCAGAGCATGCGGGCATAACGCCCGATGCAAATCGGTTAGAGCAGGCCCATGCTGGTCAGGATCGTGTAGCCCATAAAGATGACGAACGCGATGAGGGCAAGGGCAATAATGATTTTTTGAGCCGGCGCCATACCGGGAATCTCGCCCTCGGCCGCGGGCTCCTTGGAGGTAACCATGCGCTGGGCAAAGGTCATCTCGTCACGGCTCGGCTTGGGCTCGACGGACTTGGGACGAGCGGCCTTTTTAGGCTGAGGTTTGGGCGCGGCAGGCGCAGGCTTCGCAGCAGCGGACTTGGATGCGGGCGCGGGCTTGCGCTCGGATGCAGCGTTCGAGGCGACCTCCTCGGCCTTCGCACGCTCGGCACGCAGGGCAGCCAGCTCCTCACGCTCGCGACGGGCCTCTTCCCGAGCCTCGCGGCGGGCCTTCTCAGCGCGGAGCTCTTCCAACTCGGCGCGCTCCTCGTCGGACAATGGTTGGGACTCAAGCTCGGCCATGGTATAGCCCTTTCTTTTAAAAAAAGCCGCCGACACAATGTCAGCGGCTTATCAAATCCAAGGGTGGAGACGAAGGGAGTCGAACCCTCGGCCTCTGCCATGCGACGGCAGCGCTCTCCCAACTGAGCTACGTCCCCAGGACAAGTTGATATTTTACCTACGGCTCGCCAACTGTCAACGCCCAATAACCAGTCTTTTTGGAGCGCGGCTATTTTGACAACTTTTCGAACAGGCGATCCTCTCGATGATTTTTTAATCCCCGTCCCAGAAAAATCATCAACGAACGCACTACTTTGCGCTGGTAAGAACACCGGTGGTGTCGAAGGCCGGGGTGAAGCTCTCGTCTACCGCGCCGCCCTCTTGCCAGAACATCGTCGTAAAGCCCAGGTCGTCGGCATGGTCGAGCACCTGCTCGTACTCCTCGCGCGTCACGGCGCGCGCCAGATCGCCGCCTTGTTCGCGCATGAGGGCATTGGGCGTGTATTGGTTCATGACCGAGATCGGCACGTCGCCCACCGTCTGCCACACCAGATCTAGCACGCGGCACGAGTCATCCGCATGCCCCGGCAGCACCAGGTGGCGCACGATGATGCCGCGCTTCATGAGCCCGCCCTCATCCACCAACTCTCCCCCGCGGTGATCGATCTCGCGCGCCATCTGGGCCAGACCAGACACGGCCACGCGCGGGTAGTCCTTAATATGAGAAAGCGACTGCGCAAGCCCGGCATCGGCATATTTAAAGTCGGTGAGCCACACATCGACCAGGTCGCCCAGCGCCGCCACGGCACTCGCACGCTCGTAACCACTCGTGTTGTAGACGATCGGGATGACCAGCCCGCGCATCCGTGCCGCGGCAATCGCGGCAGGCAACAGGTGCGCATAGTGCGTCGCCGTCACCAAATTGATGTTGTTGGCACCCTGGTCCTGCAGTTCCAGCATAATCTCGACCAGGCGCTCAGACGAAATTTCAAGGCCAAAATTGCCGGTCGAGATCTCGTGGTTCTGGCAGTAGATACATTTAAGCGAGCAACCGCTGAAGAAGATCGTGCCCGAACCGGCCTCGCCCGAGATAGGCGGCTCCTCCCACATATGAAGCGCCGCGCGGGCCACCCTGAGCGTGTCGTTAGCACCGCATACGCCGCGCGCGCCCTCATCGCGCGCGGCACCGCAACGGCGCGGACACAAATGGCAGGCAGGCGAAAAAAGTTCGGTCAACGACGTCGGCATAAAAACATGCTCCAAAACAACGATTCAGCAGCTCAAACGTAAAGGGCCAGACCGCGTAGACGGCTCCGTCCCTAAGGCGCCGTAATCGTCCGACACGATTTTTGTAATGTCAAGACTGGAATCGATAAAGTGCCGCTTTATGATGTAGGTATTCCGCCCCCTGCGGAGCAACTGGGTGAACCGTCGCGTTTATTTAGGGAGCCCACACAGTCGTACCTAGTACAGGTATCCTTCGTTGTTAAGGACGCTGGAACAGTCGATGAGGGCACCCACCTGTTTTAGGTGGGTTCATTTTCGTAACGTGGGGGGTGGTTTTCTTTTGCCGAAAATCACCGTACAGTCCATATGGATCCCCGCCGGCATCCCGACAAGCCATCGACAACATCACAATATCTGGTAAGCGCGTGATTATCGCTGCGTGCAATTACATGCACCCCCCTTGGTCGAGTATTATGATTCGGCTATGCCCTTTGCGCATGGCGTTCTTCTGACCTTTTCCTTCGACGCTTGGCGGTTTTTAGATTCATGGCTTCATCCCCGAGCTACATACCGTACCTATGCGTGGCAGCGGCGGCTTTTATCACGACCTTCCTCGCGGTGCCCCTGGTCAAGCGCTTGGCAATTAAGCTCGATGCCGTCGACTATCCTTCTAAGCGCCGCATCAACACCAAGCCCATCCCGCGTTTGGGCGGAACGGCGGTGTTTTTGGGCCTGGTCGTTGCCTGCATTGTGCAAATCCTAGGCACTTGGCACCTAGGCTGGCCACCCGTCCTGGTGCCGCACCCGCGCCTTCACATTAGCTATCCCATGCTGGCACTCTCCTTTACCGTCATCTTTGCGACCGGCGCTATCGACGACGTCTTCCAGCTCAAGCCCAAGCAAAAGCTGGCCGGACAGGTCCTCGCCGCGCTCATCGCCTGTATCGGCGGCCTGCGGATCGGCGTCATCGTCAACCCGTTTGCCCCCGGCGAAATCATGCTCGGGTGGCTCGCCTACCCCATCACCGTAATCTATCTGGTGGCATTCACCAACATCATTAACCTCATCGACGGCCTCGACGGCTTGGCCACGGGCATCTGCGGCATCGCCTCGTTCACCATGTTTTCGATGGCCGTTCTCTCGGGCCGCATCGACGCCGCCGCGCTCTCCATTGCGCTCTTTGGCGCCTGTCTGGCCTTTTTGCGCTACAACTTCAACCCCGCAAGCATCTTCTTGGGCGACTCGGGGTCGCTGCTTCTGGGCTTTGCACTGGGCTCCATCTCGCTGCTCAACGTGAGCCGCACCGCCGCGCTCACCTCGCTTATCATCCCGCTCATCGTTGCCGGCGTGCCCATCATCGACACGTTTAGCGCCATCGTGCGCCGCAGGCGCGCCCACATTAGCATCGGGCAGGCCGACAAGGGCCACATCCACCACCGCCTAATCCAAGAAGGCTACAACCAAAAACAGGCCGTGCTGCTCATCTATGCCTGGTGCATCATGCTTTCGGCCGGCGCCGCCGCGATTAACCAGGTCGAGGTGCCCATGCGTGTGCTCATCTTTACCGTGCTCGCCATTGGCTCGGCGGCCTTTGCCAAACATCTACATCTGTTTGAGCCCGTGCTGCGCCACCATTACAACAAGCGCACGCACGAGGACGAGCTCGTCACCCCCGACGACCCCGCCTTTAAGCAGGAGGAGCAGGCAGCCGAGGAGCGCAAAGAAGAGCGCCACCACAAGCTCTAGGGCAAGCTGCCGAGGATGTGCCAAGGCACCGTTAGCCAAGCGCGGCCGCGCCGCACCCATCGCACATACCGCACCACGCGCGTCCCTCTCCCGCCCCTCGCCTACTTACGCACCGCCCCTCCAATAAACGCGCTATCATCTTGACCCATGAACATACGTTAGGAGCAATCATGCCAAACGAGAACAGCTACGAAGTCGCGCTGCAAAAGAGCAACGCCATTCGCGAGGGCCTGGCCAAGACGCCCGAGAAGTTCACCATGCTCACCGGCGACCGCCCCACCGGCCGTCTGCACCTGGGCCACTACTTCGGCACCCTCAAGGGCCGTGTTGAGCTGCAGGACATGGGCGCCAAGACCAACGTGCTCATCGCCGACTACCAGGTCATCACTGACCGCGACACCACCGAGCACATCCAGGACAACGTGTACAACATGGTCATGGACTACCTTGCCTGCGGCATCGACCCCGACAAGACCATGATCTACGCGCACTCCGCCGTGCCCGCCGCCAACCAGCTCATGCTGCCGTTCCTGTCGCTGGTGTCCGAGGCCGAGCTGGCGCGCAACCCCACGGTCAAGGCCGAGATGGAGGCCTCGGGCCACGAGCTTACCGGCCTCCTGCTCACCTACCCGGTGCACCAGGCCTGCGACATCCTGTTCTGCAAGGGCAACGTGGTGCCGGTCGGTCGCGACCAGCTGCCGCACATCGAGCTCACCCGCACCATCGCCCGCCGCTTTACCAACCGCTACGGCAAGGTGTTCCCCGAGGTCGAGGCGCTGCTGTCCGAGACCCCGCTGCTGCCCGGCCTGGACGGCCGCAAGATGAGCAAGAGCTACGGCAACGCCATCAATATTTCGATGACCGCCGAGGAGACGGCCAAACGCATCAAGAAGAGCCAGACCGACTCCGAGCGCATGATCACGTTCGATCCCGAGAACCGCCCCGGCGTGTCCGGCCTGCTTTCGACCGCCGCCATCTGCACCGGTCGCTCCGAGGTCGAGATTGCCGAGGAGATCGGCATGGGCGGCTCCGGCCAGCTCAAGAAGTACGTGACCGAGGCCGTCAACGAGTACTTCGCGCCGATCCGCGAGCGCCGTCAGCGCTACGAGAACGATCTGGACTATGTAAAGGACGTCCTGCACGAGGGCAACCGTCGCGCCAACGAGATCGCCGATCAGACCCTGGCAGAGGTTCAGGACGCCATGGGCATGGTGTACTAGACCGATCTGCTGGCTTGAGCTTTCGATTGCTTTAGGGCGGGCGCTACGGCGTCCGCCTTTTTTGATGCCCGACCTGTTCGGCTCCGCCCATCGCACTCCCCCGACAAACGGGAACGGGCCCGCCGGCAGTTAGTTGCCAGCGGGCCTGTTCCCGAAGTACACCGTTGAATCGCACAGAGGGGAGGAATGCGAATCAAACTCAACAGGGCAGGCTTTTTCATCGCCTATTGCCTGCTCCGTTGCTGAATACAATATAGTTCACCGTGGTTTACTTTCTAGCGTCAATATGCTCCGCCACACCTTCTCCATAAGTTAGCCCAGGTAAACCTGCAACGGAAAACCACCACAAAGGGGACAGGCACCTTTGTGGTGGTTTTGACCACGGCAGAGCTGTTAGAGTCCGGCAGGCCAACGACAGACGGCCAGGTCGACGTGCATGTCGTCCTTAAACGCCACACCCTCCCCTAGCAAAAGCTCACGTTGAGCATCGGGACCGCCAAAAGCAAAACCCTCGCATATGCGCCCGTCGGCAAACACCACGCGGTGACAGGGAATCTCGCCGGGGCGCGGATTGCTATGCAGGGCATACCCCACATACCGCGCACTTCGTGGTCGACCGGCAAGCAGCGCCACCTGACCATACGTGGCGACCATCCCCTCGGGGATCTGCTCGACCACCTCGTACACCCGTTCAAAAAAGCCCTCAGACGCCATTGCGTGCTCCTTTCAACCGAACCCAGCATAAACCACCACAAAGGTACCTGTCCCCTTTGTGGTGGTTTTGACCGGAAAGCTAGTTGGCGGGGCGGAAGAAGGCTACGGCTACAGCGCCGGGGCCCACGTGGGTGCCGATGGTGGCGCCGATAGTGTGGATGGGCAGCTCACCCTCGGCATGGCCGGCCCACAACGCGGCACTGTCCTCGATATACTTCTTGAGCACCGCATCCGAAAGACCCGTATAGCCGAGCGCCAGCGGCATGGAAAAGTCGATGCCGCCCGCCTTTTCGACCTTTTGGTTCAGCAGGTTGCGGCCGTTCTTGGAACCGCGCGCCTTGCCCAGCTGCACGATCAGACCGTCCTCGACAGCCACCACAGGCTTTACGTTGAGCAGCGTGCCCACGGCGCCGGCCGCAGCAGACAGACGACCGCCGCGCACCAGGTACTCCAGCGTCTCGAGCAGGCCGATGACGACCACGCGGTCACGGACGGCCTCGACGGCCGCCGCGATCTGGGCCGCACTACGGCCCTCATCCACCAGGCGCAGGGCATACTCGACCAGGACACGCTCGCCCAGAGTGACGTTATTGCTATCCACCACGTACACGTCGCCGCCCGGCGCCTCGGCAAGTGCGGTACGGGCACTCTGATTGGTGCCTGATAGCTTAGCGCCCACGGTAATAATCACAGCCTCATCGCCGGCTTCACGAACCTTGGCAATCGCCCGCGAAAACGCGTACGGGTTGACCTGGCCGGTCTTGGGCAGCTCATCGCGCTCCACGAGCATCTCGTAAAAGCGCTGGTGATCGATGTCGATGCCATCCATGTACACATCGGTGCCAAAGGTGACGGACAGCGGCAAAACGGCCAGTGCTGGGTGCTCGGCCGGCGACATATCGCTTGCGGAATCGGTAATAATGCGGACGGACATAGCGAATCCTTTCTTGCGCAGGTCCCGCGCAGGGAATTTTGACAGCAAGGCCCCGGCACGGTATACGCGCTCAAACAGGACTATGCAGTTGTTAATTGGAAGCAAAAGCCTTGGCGGCCCTACAGCTCGCGTAGGGTGTTGAGAATCGTGCGCAGCGACGCATACATCTGCTCGCGCTGCTCCACACCCATAGCCTTACCGGTGGTATCGAGCACCTCGCGAATGATGCGGTCCGCTTCGCTCATGCTCTCGCCGCCCAGAGCGGTCAGGCGCACCGGAGCACGATACTTAACGGCGGCATCGCCCGAATCGTCGACCTCGACGTAGCCGCCCTCCTCCAGATGCGCGAGCGTACGCGAGACGGCGGCGCGGGTCACGCCTGCCATGCGAGCCAGGTCGGCGCCAGTCAGGCCGTCCTTGCTGCGCTCAAGATAGTAAAGGCACATAACGTCGGAGCCCTTAAGGCCGAGCCTTGCACCTTCGGACGTCTTGATACGCTGAATCTCCTTGTAGAGGCCGCTGATCAGTCCGACAAAGTCCTCAAAACGTGTCTCGTCGTTCCACTGCATGGTGACGACCGCCTTTCGCTTACATGATGCTAACGGGTAAACATCTTAGCCGCATGCCCGAACCCCCGTACCCAAATATCCCATTTGTTAACCCATCAACATAAAAACCACCACCAAGGGGACAGGCCCCTTTGTGGTGGTTTGGGGCATCAACAGGTTCTAGGCGCCGTTACAACTCCACGCAGGGATTGTCGCGGGTTACAAGCGTCTTAACGACAACCGTCGCTCCCAGATAGCGCTCAAGCAGCTCGGCCAAGCGATCGATGGCGGCCTGGCAATCCCCCATCCGCTCGGGCTCCACGCACTCAATCGCCAGAAATGCGTCCGCCGAATCGTCGGACAGCGCCGTACGAACGCCGTCGCGCCAGTTCCAGCAGCGGCACACGGCGCCCGCATCATCGATGTAGGCGAGCTCGCCAGGCAGCGTCGGATCATCCGCCTCCTCGCCAAGTGGCAAGAACGCGTCGCCGCCGTCGGTCACCGCCAGGCGCAGATTGCCCTCAATAGCATGCAAATCCTCACCGCCAACGGGCAACGCATATGTCAACGAAATCGTGTTGTAGATGTCCACCGCCGGCGTGATGTGGCCGACCGGCTTGCCTTTGAGCACGCGCTTGAGCAGGTTCTCAACTGAGCAACGCGCGCCCTTCTTGGTCTTGAACAGACGATACGCCTCGCGCCATGCCTTAACCGGCGCATTCTCGCTGATAGTATCACTCGTCAGGGGACGCTCCGCATCGATGTTGGCGCGGTCAAGCAGCGCAGCGATCGCATCCACGTCCTCCTGGGAAATCTGCGCCGCGGGCTTCATGCCCTTTACGACCACAACGCCGATAGCCGCCTGCGGAAACAGCTCCCAAAACGAATTCTCGGCGATAAAGCTCTTCATACGCTCTCCCTTCATTGTGCGCGCCGAGCGAGGGCGCCTAAACAAAAAGCGCCCTTACGACGGCCACCTTCAAAGTCCTACGGTGCCGCCACAAGAGCGCTTGCGCTGTCCCCATCCGGAGAAGGGGACGATATGTCAGGCGTATTGTAACCCGAGTCATCCGCCCAAGCAAAACCACCACAACACTGCCCCCTTTGTGGTGGTTTTGGGTCCAAGGCGACGCTAGTGGCGGAGTCCCAGCAAGCCGCGGCCGCGATGACGGGCCTCGGCGGACATCTGGGCGTGCGGGCCGGCGGCCTTTACGGACTCGGGCAGGTGCGAGTACTTCTTCTCGAAGTTCTCCTCGAACATCACGGCCAGGTTGTGCGCTGCCTCGTCGTAGCGCGCGGTGCTCTGCCAGTACTGGCGCGGCACCAGGATGCCGTCGGGCACACCGTGGCACGTAGTGGGAATGTCGACATTAAAGATATCGTCGTGTACGAACTCGCTGTCCTCGATGGTGCCGTCGAGGGCGCGAGCGACCAGTGAGCGCGTGTAGGCAAGCTCGATGCGATGACCGACGCCGTAGCCGCCACCAATCCAGCCGGTGTTGACCAGATAGACGCGCGTGCGGCCGTCGGCGATGCGCTCGCCGAGCATCTTGGCGTAGACCATAGGGTCGAGCGGCATAAACGGCTCGCCAAACAGCGAAGAGAACGTGGGCGTGGGCTCGGTGACGCCGACCTCGGTGCCGGGGATCTTGGCCGTAAAGCCCGTCACAAAGTGGTACATGGCGGCATCGGCCGTCAGGCGTGAGATGGGCGGCAACACGCCAAAGGCGTCGCAGGTCAGGAACAGCACGACGCTCGGAGTGGTACCCATGCCCTTGGTCCACGCGTTGGGGATATGCTCGACGGGATAGGCCACGCGCGTATTGTGCGTGATCGAGACGTCGTCGTAGTTGGGCTTGCGATTCTCATCGAGCACCACGTTTTCGCAGATGGCGCCAAAGCGGACGGCGTTAAAGATCTCGGGCTCGTGGAACGCGTCCAGGCCCTCGCACTTGGCATAGCAGCCGCCCTCGACGTTAAAGATCCCCATGTCGGACCAACCGTGCTCGTCGTCGCCGATCAGCAGGCGCGTGGGGTTGGCCGAAAGCGTGGTCTTGCCTGTGCCGGACAGGCCAAAGAACACCGCGGTCTCGTGCGTGACGGGGTCCATGCTGGCCGAGCAATGCATAGGCAGAACGTCGTCCTCGACAGGCAGCAAATAATTCATAACGCTGAAGATAGACTTTTTGATCTCGCCGGAGTAGCCGGTGCCCGCGACCAAAATCACGCGCTCCTGGAAGTTGATGACCACGGCGGCGCTGGAGTTGAGACCCTTGATGGCGGGATCGCACTGGTAGCCCGGCGCGGCGAGCACGCAGAAGTCCGGCTCGCCGGTACGCGCGATTTCGCGGGCGAGCGGGCGGGCGAGCATCTGCTTAATGAAGAGCGCCTGACTTGCGCGCTCGCAGGCAACAAGCAGTCGGCGCGTGTGATTACGATCGGCACCAGCCATACCGCGAGTGACGAACACGTCGCGCTCGTTGAGATAGTCGACTATGCCGGCCTTGATGGCCTCGTAGCTCTCGGCAGAAAGCGGGCGGTTGACGGCACCCCAGGCAATCTTGTCGTGCACGTCGGGCGTATCAACAATAAAGCGGTCGTTGGGCGAGCGGCCAGTGCGCTCCCCCGTCTCGATCACCAGCGCGCCGTTGGAGGCCATGCGGCCTTCGTTGCGGCGGATGGCGTGCTCGACGAGCTCGGCTGCCGGCAGGTCAACCAGCAGGCGGGGCTGATTCTCGGCGGGATCTTCGACCAGTGTAATGCCAAAGTTGGACAGAACTTCTGCAGGGGTAACACCAGGCATGGGGCCTCCTTTAAAAGCGCGACACGTGGACACGGCGCGCACTTTACTCACGTAAAGCCCGTTGTACCCGATATGCAAAAACGTTTTTGCGGCAACGGCGAAGCGCCCGCTCAACGGTCAAAAATCGCACGCAAGCGGCCTAGTCATTGGGGACATTCTTAAACGACTAGTCGTTGGGGACACTCTTGAACAAGCAACAGCCAAGGAGTGTCCCCAGATGCCGGCACATAAGGAACGCCCCCAAGTGCCGACTATAGCGGCAGGCCTTGGCCGAGCATGGCGATGACACTCATGAGGACCAGCATGCCGGCGGCGTAGGGCAGCACCGCGCCCAAGAGTTCGGCGTCCTTACCGCGCACGTGCACGGCGGCAAGACCAATGGCGAGGGTCTGCGGCGAGATCATCTTGCCGGCAGCGACGCCCAGGGCGTTCAACGCGACCATCCAGTAGTCACTCACGCCCAGTGCCGTAGCCGCCTGGCTCTGGATGGGACCAAACAGCATGCCCGAGGACGTGCCCGAACCGGTCACGAACGCACCGACGGCACCGATCCACGGGGCCAGAATCGGGTACAGTCCACCGGCGACCGCAATGCAAAACGCGCTGATCGACGAAATCATGCCGGCATAGCCCATCACCTTGGCGCAGCCCAGTACCGAAAGCATCGTGATCACCGTCGGCATCATCTGCTTCACCGTCGCGGTCAGCACCTCGCCCATCATGCGCGGCGAAGCGCCCTGAATGGCACCGCCGACAAACGCTGCCAGGAAGATCCAAACACCCGGTGTGTTGATCCACGAAAACGTAAGCATACCGGGATTCTCACCGCAATACACCTGCACATGGCTCGCAAACGGTGCGAGCGCAGCATGCACGGCGGGTACCAGGTTAGACGTGCCCAGCAGCAACACAAAGATCAGGATGAAGCACAACCAGGCCGAAAGCGCCGACTTAACGGTGAGCTGTTCGCCGGCCTCGATATTCATATGGAAGCGCGCGTCCAGGTGACCGGACTTCTCGGCGCGCATGGCAAGCGCGGCGGTCAGCGCGAGCGACACGATGGAACCCACGACTACGGCCAGTTCGGGACCCACAAACATGGCAACGACCAGGGCCGCACCTACAAAGGACACACCGGAAAGCAGTGCCACGCCGGCAACGCCGTGCAGACGCTCGGCAACGCTTGCAACATTGCCCTGGTCATCGACAACACGACCCGCAACCAGCACGATAAGCAGCGGCATCGCCACAAAGAAGGGCGCAAGCTGCGCCAGCTGAACGGTCGCCAGATGCAGGGAATCCAGACCCACCAGGTCGGCAACGGACACCGTGGGGATGCCAATGGAGCCGTAGGGCGTGGGCACGCCGTTGGCCAGCAGGCAGATGAGCACGGCAGGCACGGCCTCAAAGCCCAGGCCCGCGAGCATGCCGGCGGGAATGGCGACAGCGGTACCGAAGCCGGCCATGCCCTCCATAAAACCGCCGAAGCACCAGGCCACGAGCAGCGCCAGCAGACGACGATCGCTGCTGATGGAGGTAATCATGCTGCCGATCACGTCCATGGCGCCCGTGTGCACACACAGGTTATATGTGAACACCGCGGCGATAATCACGAGCACGATGGGCCATATGGCCATCAAAAAGCCCTCAAGCGAGGCCGTGGCTATCTGCGCCGCCGGCAGATGCCACCACGCAAAGGCGAGCACGCACGAAAGGGCAAACGAGCCAATGGCGGCCCTCCAAGCCGGCCCTTTAAA
>URNJ01000048.1 GCA_900549215.1 uncultured Collinsella sp. | reverse complement strand
GCTCATCGCCTACCTGATGAACGGCATCAAGACCATGTTCACCAGCGGCAACCTGCTGGCGCTCATCGTGTTTTTGGTGGTACTGCTCATCGCGGCTGTGCTGGTGGGTGTGCTTTGCAAAAGCCTGCCGGTTGGCCTGGGCGTGTTCGGTGCGGGCGCTGTGGTGCTGGGTCTTGCCCTCAACGCCGTTGCCCTGGTGGTTATCCGGCGCATTATGAGGGTGGAGCTATGAGCGCCCCGGTTGCAGTTGCGGCTTGCCTGTGCGCCTTGAGTGTATTTGTCGCGACGGGTTTGGATCGGGCGGATGCACGTAAGATCGCAGGGGCCTGCAAGCGCGAGGCGGTGCTGGTTGCTGCCGCGGGTCGCTCGGTGGTCGATGCCCTGGCCGCGCGAGTGAAGGGCGCGGTTGGAGCGGGCGGCCCGGCGCGAGTGTCGCTCGGCGAAGTGTCCGAGATGATTGATGTTGTGCGCTTGGGCCTTTCGGCCGGTCTTTCGTTTGATGCGGCGCTTGAGATTTTCTGCGCCAACCGCCGGTCAGTGCTGGCTCTTCGCCTTGAGCGGGCCTGCATGGCGTGGCAGGTGGGCGTGGGCACGCGTGAGGACGAGTTGTTGGCCGCCGCGCGCGACCTGGACGTGCGAGCGCTCGAGACCTTTGCCATCACGGTGGGGCAGGCGCTCGCCCTGGGTGCCCCGCTTTCCGAGACGCTGGCCGCTCAAAGTCGCGAAATCCGTGCGGCTCATCGCGCCGCGATCGAGCGCGAGATCGAACGTGCGCCCGTCAAGCTGCTGATTCCCACCGGCACGCTCATCTTGCCGGCGTTGCTTCTGTCCATATTGGGCCCGCTGCTGGGAGCAGGCGGGATGATGTAGGGAGGAATACATGAACACGATGACTGACGCTGCTGGCAAGGTCCAGGGCTGGGCGTTTTGCCGGGCGGCACATGTTCGTCAGCGCGCCAAGGAGCTACTGCAGGAGGAGAGTGCACAGGGTACCACCGAGTACGCCATTTTGGTGGGCGTGCTTGTGGTGATCGCGATTATTGCCATCGTTGCATTTAAAGGCAAGGTCCAAGATCTATGGAACGCTATCAGCGAGGGCATCAACAGCCTGTAGAGGGCGAGCGCCCCATCGGGGTGCTGCTGGTGTTTGCTTGCCTGACCGTGGCGATAGCGGCGGTGCTTTGGGGGCTTAACGCCGCGCGGCAGCAGCGTCCTGGGGCCGCCTTCGATTCGAGCTCAGATTCGGCGGTGGCGTCTCAAAAAGATGAGATGCGAGATGCGGACGATTCGGATGTCGCTGTCACGGCGCAAACCTTTCTGCGGACGCTCGACAAGCGGTCTGGCACTGCGACGGATTCGCCTGAGGACAACGCGATTGCGGTCCGGCTTGCATGGTCCGAGGACCGACCGATGACCGAGGCAGCGGCGGATATGTTACGCGCCTACCGCGAGGTGCCAACGGCCCAGCTCGCCCTGAGCGGCTATCTCGATATTAAGGGCAACGTATGGGGCGCCATCGTGCGCGATGGGCGCGGCTGGGTCGATATGGTGACGGTTGCCGCAGATGCTGGCGATGCTTCGTGTCGTCTGCGCGCCGTGCGTCTGGTCCCGCAAACAATAAGCTCAAAGGAGGGATCGTGAAATGCATGGCGTTCTGCGTGAGGAATCTGCCCAGGCGACGGTCGAATACGCCATCGTCACGGTGGCGCTGTTATCGATCGCGCTGGCGATCGCGGGGCTTTGGCGTGCCGGTGCCGATGGGCGCTTGGCGGCGCTGGTCGAGCGGGCGGCATCTCACGGCGTCACCTCGACATCGGTTGTCGACGCTGCTGCGGGTGCTAAGGACATCGTGTTGTATTGATGTTGCGCGCGAGGACCGGGTGCAGTCTACGGTCGAGGCCGCTTTTTTGCTGCCGACGTTTCTGACGCTCATCCTTCTCGCGCTGCAACCGGTGTGCCTGCTCTATACGCGCGCGGTCATGGAGTCTGCCGCCGCCGAGACCGCGCGGCTCATGACCACGACGACGGCGGAGGACGACGATCTTATGGAGTTTGCCCGCCGCCGGCTTGCCGCAGTGCCCAACGTTTCGATCTTTCATGCCGGCGGGCCGTTGTCGTGGGATATCGAGCTTGGCCGGGCCGGTGCGGGTGGCGTCTCGTCCGTGTCCGTTTCCGGTGAGGTCAAGCCGTTGCCTGTGATCGGTGCGTTTGCGCAGGCTAT
Source organism: uncultured Collinsella sp. (assembly GCA_900549215.1). Lineage (GTDB taxonomy): Bacteria > Actinomycetota > Coriobacteriia > Coriobacteriales > Coriobacteriaceae > Collinsella. Next base: position 9,622 of record URNJ01000048.1, on the reverse strand, counting down.
GGGTGGTACCGCCGAGGGCGGCTACGTTGAGCTCAAGGTCGATGTCTCGTATCAATCGCGTCCCGAATGGCTGGAGGGAGATTATGATTCGTGGATTGCTGCATGGGATTAAGCGTTTCTGGTCTAGATGCGTTTTGACGCGCCGTCCGAGCTGCCATCGCAAGCGAGGCGGCTTTATGGGCCGCGCCGGTGTTGATCTGTTTATCGAAGACAGCGCCTATACCACGCTTTCTTCTGCCGTGGTCATCCTAGTGGTGCTCACGTTGTTGTTTTCGTCGACCGCGGCGATATGGAGCATGTCGCGTGCCGGGGATACCCAGGTGGCGGCCGATAGCGGCGCGCTGGCGGGTGCCAACGTAGTGTCGTCCTATCATACGGCTGCCACGGTGGTTGATGCGAGCATCTTGAGTCTGGGGCTAGCGGGGTTTGCCACGATCGGGACGGGCCTGGTCGCCATCCTCATCCCGGGTGCCGAACCAGTTGCCGGCAATATGGTCGACACCGGGATTGAGATCATTAAAACGCGCAACAAGTTTGCCAAAAGCGCATCGGAAGGCTTACAGAAAATCGAGACGGCTCTGCCGTATCTGATCGCCGCGCGTGCCACGCGGGCGGTGTCGGCGCAGGATACCGATAGTGTGACCTATACCGGTACGGCGCTTGCCGTGCCCAGGACATCCGAGTCGGACTTCGCTGCGCTCGAGGGGTCCGAGATCTCGATCGATGCCATCGAGAGCACCTCAAAAGACCTTGACTATGCTGCCAAGGAACTGAAGAAAGCGTCCGAGAAAACGTCAAAGGCCAAGGAACGCGCCTGGCTTGCCGACTGCGGTGGATCGGACAGAGGCGCAGTCGGAAGCTGTTCGTGCATGTGGGAACGCGCGAAGAGCTTGGCGAAGCTTTCGGATATTGAGAATCCGCACTATGCCTCGAGTGTCACATGGGAGCCGCAAGTAGCGCTCGATCGCGCGAAGGCCTATTACCGCTTGCGCCTTGCAAACGAGGCACCTCAGGGCTCAAGCGTCGAGACGAAGGCGGAGTCGGCGGCGCGCAAGGCGTTTTACACCTATGCGAGTACAGAGGTCAATCGTGCATATGTAACCGAGGACGGAGATGCAGTCACTTTCCATATCCCGCTGTTGCCGCGCAACGCTGACGAGGTGCGAGCGACGGAACTCTATACCGATGCGGCGTGGCCAACCAGTGCCATCGATGGCAAGACGTATCTGCATTACGGAACGAGTTGCCCCAACTATAAGAAGGGGTCGCCAGGCGGGTTAGCCTCGGTTGCTGATTATGACGGGCAGGACAGATGCAACAGATGCCAGTTTGGCGTTTCGTCGCTCGGTGCCGTTGCAGCGCCTTCGACTTCTATCGAAAACGGCTTCGAATACCACTTCGATAAGTTCAAAGAGGCCCTGGAAGACTACGTCGAATGCCGCAACAAAGAACTCGAACTTGAGCGTCAGACCGAGGATGAGGCCGACCGTGCGGGCAATGCGTTTGACCAGGCTATCAAGGAGCTTTCCGGCGAGCGCCCGCGTATCGCTCCGCCCGGTCGCAACGGCGTGGTCGCCTTTGCGGTTTCGGGTGCCATCTCGAGCCCCGACGAGCTCAACTCTTCGTTTAACACGGCAGTCAGGCTTGGCGATCGCGGTGCTATCTCTGCCGCGGTGTTGGCACCCGATGACGCGACGGCGCAAAACAACGTGCTTTCGCGATTTTTCTCGACATTGAAGGAACGCTCGGGCGGCGTTGCCGGCGTGCTCGACGGCGTCATGGATGTTTGGGGACGGCTGCTCGTAGGATACGGTGATATCCAAGGTTCAGCCGACGAACTTATGGACGAGATGATTAAAGGCTTAGGAGGGGGCAGCGGCGCGTTGGGCTCCATCGCATCGTGGCTCGGCGATACCGTTTCGGCGTCCGTGGCGGCGTTGGGCCTGGAGCCGTGCGACTTGCGCCTGCGAAAGCCGGTGCTGACCGATTCCGCCAACGTCATTAAGAGTCCGGGGTCTGACATTGCCGGTCTCTCTCAAGCGCAAGACAAACTGCGAAATATTCCGTTGGGCGTGACCGATCCCAAGGCGCTTTGCGAGGCGTTGGAATATCAAGTCGAACGTACCATCAGCGGCACGGTGTTTACGCTTGCGGAGATTCCGCTGCCCGGCGGCGGTTCCATTCCACTTACCGTCGATGTCGCCACGCTGGTTGGCGCTCTGGGCGGTGGGTCGTAATGAGTATCCGCATACGTCTGCGCGAGGAGCGCGCCCAAGCGACGGTGGAGATGGCAGTGGTTACGCCCGTTTTGCTGGTGCTGGCACTCATCGTGTACAACGTCATGATCTTTGCCAGCGCTGTCGCGCGCTTCGACCGCGTGGTACCCGACGTCGTGTTGACGCACGCCGTGGCGTCGGAGGGGGAGGGCGACGAAAGCTCTGCCGATGCCTCGGCGACGGTTCAGACTCAAATTCTGAATGCCATGGAAGGCTATGACTTGCAGATCGAAGTGTCGAGCGAGCAAGGCGCGGAGGCATCGGATGGTGGCCTGCTCTCCCTATCCGGTACGTTTAGGACCTACACATGCACCATGCACTATGAGCCGTGGCCGACTTCTCTCAGCATCGCTGGCGTTCCGCTGGGGGCGCCGACAACGTTGTCGCACGAGCGCGCGGTGACGGTCGATCCATGGCGTCCGGGGGTGGTCATGTGACCGCGGTCTCGTCCTACATCGCCTACGCGCGGGCACTCAACAGGCTGGGTTGGACGCCGGCCGAGTTTGCGGTGGCGGAGTCGTTTGTCGTGCGCCTGCGCGGTATGCTGGGACGGCGTCCGGTTGCCGCCAACGGCCTGCCGCTCGTCATGGCGTTTCCACGCTGCTCTTCGGTCCATACGTGTTTTATGGCCTATCCTATCGACATCGCCTTCATCGATCGCGACGGCAATATCCTCGCGCGCTACGAAAACGTCCGCCCTTGGCGCATGTGCTCCTGCCCCGGCGCCTGGGCCGTACTAGAGCGTCCTTCAATCATTGTTTCGACTCCTGCTCTCCAACGCGTGCCGGCTTAAGGGACTGAGCGAAAAACTTCTTGCTGCCGGCTGATGCCTCTGACGTGCCGATTTATAGAACCGAGGCTGTGCTCAAAAACTTTTTTAAAATTCTCGGTTGACCGGAACGCGTCCTTGGTTATACTAATCAAGCCTTGAAACAAGGCACACCTCAAATGGCTGGGTAGCTCAGTTGGTAGAGCAGAGGACTGAAAATCCTCGTGTCAGGGGTTCGATTCCCTTCCCCGCCACCTTGAATTGACTAGGACCTCTGCAAAGGGGTCCTTTTCTTTTATCGAGGGCTCTGCGGAAATTGCGTCCCGGAATTTGGCTTCAGAGTGGGATGCGTTTTCCGCTTTGAGGCCGCTTGGGAAAGCACGACTCGGAATCCGGCGTCAGAATGGGACGTGCTTTCCTTTTTCGGCCTTTGGCGGAAACTGTGTCCCAGATCCCGCGCTCAGAACGGGATGCATTTTCCGGCCGCCTACTTCCGGCGCATATGTACATCTCGGCGCGCCATCTCGGGCCCGCCTAGATATTCCTCCCGCTTTTGCGCCACTTTACAGACCGTTCGGTCGTCTGTCCGCACGCGCGGGTATACTCAAAACGATACTTTTCCTATGCAATACGATGCAGGCTCGGCCTGCACGATCCGAAGGGGGCAGTGATGGAGAGGATACTCGGCGTTAATCTCTCTGGCTGGTTTATTCCCGAGCCTTGGGTGACCCCGTCGCTATACGCGGCGACCGGTGCATCCAACGCGGCCGAGCTGCAGGAGGCCATGGGCACCGCCGCCTATAACGAGCGCATGCGCCGTCATTACGAGACGTTTGTGAGCGAGGACGATTTCCGTCGCATGGCGCAGATCGGTCTCAATGCCGTGCGTCTGCCGGTGCCCTGGTATGCCTTTGGCTCGCAGGAGTCCGATGCGTCCTACATCTCGGTTGTCGACTACATCGACCGTGCAATTGAGTGGGCTGCCAAGTACGACATCCGCGTGCTGCTTGATCTAGCAACTGTGCCCGGTGGCCAGGGCGATTCCAACGATTCGCCCACCACGCCGGAGGCTGTCGCCGAGTGGCATTCGTCCACTAACGGCCGTCATGTCGCACTCGACGTGCTCGAGCGCTTGGCCGATCGCTACGGCGAGGCTGAGAGCTTGCTGGGTATTGAGCTGCTTGACACGCCGCAGATGAGTGTCCGCAAGAGCCTCTTCACCATGACGGATGGCATTCCTGCTCACTACCTGCGCAATTTCTATCGCGATGCCTACGAGCTCGTCCGTTCGTATATGCCCGAGGATAAGATCGTCGTCTTCTCGTCGTCGGGGCATCCCAACGAGTGGAAGCATTTTATGCGCGGCGCCAAGTACAAGAACGTCTACATGGACCTTCACCTGTACCATTACCGTGACGAGTATGCGCTCGATATCACGAGCCCCCGCGGGCTGACGACGGCGATTTCGCGCAACAAGCGCGAGCTTAAAGAGGCGATTTCGACTGGGTTCCCCGTGCTGGTGGGCGAATGGTCGGGCGCGGCGATCTTTGCCAACTCGTCGGTTACGCCCGAGGGCCGCAATGCCTACGAGCGCGTGTTTATCGCCAATCAGCTGGCTTCGTTTGCGCCGGCTGCCGGTTGGTTCTTCCAAACGTGGAAGACCGAGAAGCGCATTGCAGCATGGGACGCCCGCGCGGCGCTCGGTACGCTCGAGCGCGGCATGATTGAATAGGTTGATATGACGCAAAACAGCGCCCATACGGGCAAACTCTATGTGGTCGGCACGCCCATCGGCAACCTGGGCGACCTGTCCCCGCGCGTTGGCGAGGCCTTTGCCGCTGCCGATGCTATTTGCTGCGAAGACACGCGTGTGACGTCAAAGCTGCTGATGCACCTGGGCATTTCCAAGCCGCTTGTCCGTTGCGACGAGAATGTGATCGCCAGCCGCGCCGCCGGCCTGGGCGGCCGTCTGCTGGCGGGGGAGACCCTCGCCTTTGCCTCGGACGCCGGCATGCCGAGCGTGTCCGATCCCGGCCAGGCGCTGGTCGAGGCGGCGCGTGAGGCCGATGTGCCCGTCGAAGTTATTCCCGGGCCCTCTGCTTGCGTCACGGCGCTCGTTTCGTCCGGCATTCCCTGCGAGCATTTTTTCTTCGAGGGCTTTTTGGGCCGAAAGCACGGCGACCGCGTGCGCCGCTTGCAGCGCCTTGCCGTGGTGCCCGGCGCGCTCATCTTCTACGAGTCTCCACATCGCATCGTGGCGACGCTCGAGGCCGTGGCGGAGGTCTTTCCCCAGCGTGAGGTTGCCGTCTGCCGCGAACTCACCAAGCTGCACGAGGAGGTCTTGCGCGGGCTCGCTGCCCAACTTGCCGAGGAGCTGCGTGCTCGCGGCGAGGTAAAGGGCGAGATTGCGCTGGTCATCGCGCCGCCGAGCGAGGATGAGGAGGCCGGTATCGTGCCGGTTGGCGCCGCGGCAGCGGATCCCGACGAGGCCCTGCGCGAGGATATCCGCGCCGCGCTCGAGGAGGGGGAGCCCGCGTCTGCGGTGGCCAAGCGCCTGTCTCAGAAGTATTCGCGCCGCAAGCGCGATGTCTATGCCATGGTGCTCGATATGCAATAGATGGAGGATATCCAGCCCTTGCGCTAAAATCATCCTCTGTATGCAACGTTTTTCTGGAGGACAAACCCCATGGATCAAAGCAAGCCTTCGTTCTTTATCACGACGCCCATCTACTACGTCAACGCCGATCCGCACCTGGGCACGGCTTATTCCACCATCATCGCCGACGTTCAGGCCCGTTATCGTCGCTCCGCCGGCTATAACGTCAAGTTCCTGACCGGCATGGACGAGCACGGCGAGAAGGTCGCCGAGGCCGCAGCCAAGCATGGCATGACGCCGCAGGAGTGGACCGACAGCCAGGCTCCGCACTTCAAGGAGCTTTGGAGCAAGCTCGAGATCTCCAACGACGACTTCATCCGCACCACCGAGCCGCGCCAGCATCATGCCGTGCAGTACCTGTGGGAGCGCATGAAGGAGTCCGGCTACCTGTATAAGGGCAGCTACGACGGTTGGTATTGCGTGCCTGACGAGACCTACTTCACTGATACGCAGGTCCAGAAGGGCGACGAGGAGTACGGCAGCGTCGGCCAGCACCTGTGCCCCGACTGCCACCGTCCGCTTGAGCGCGTGCAGGAGGAGTCCTACTTCTTTAAGCTTTCCGCCTTCCAGGACAAGCTGCTCAAGCTCTATGACGAGCACCCCGACTTTGTCGAGCCTGCGTTCCGCATGAACGAGGTTCGCAGCTTTGTCGAGGGCGGCCTTAACGACCTATCCGTGAGCCGTACGAGCTTTGACTGGGGCATTCAGGTCCCGTTTGACGAGGGTCACGTGACCTACGTGTGGTTCGATGCGCTGCTCAACTATATGACGGCCGTCGGCTACGGTGTCGACACCGACGAGGCGCGTGCCGAGCTGGCCTATCGCTGGCCTGCGCAGTTCCACATCGTGGGTAAGGACATCATCCGCTTCCACTGCGTCATTTGGCCCGCCATGCTCATGGCCATCGGCGAGGCCCTGCCCGAGCACGTCTTTGCCCACGGTTTCCTGACCGTGCGCAATGCCGAGACTGGCAAGGCCGAGAAGATGTCCAAGAGCCGCGGCAACGCCATCGCTCCGCAGGACGTTATCGACATGCTGGGCGTCGAGGGCTATCGCTACTACTTCATGACCGACGTCGTCCCCGGCACCGACGGTGCCATCAGCTTCGATCGCATGGAGCAGGTCTACAACGCCGACCTGGCCAACAGCTGGGGCAACCTTATCTCGCGTTCGCTCAACATGAGCGGCAAGTACTTTGACGGTTGCGCGCCCGCCAAGCCCGCGTCGTTCGATGCGTTCGACAACCCGCTGGCAAAGATCGCCGATGGTCTGGTCGAGCGCTACATGGCCAAGATGGACGTGCTCGATTACGGCGGAGCCAAGGATGAGGTCATGGAACTCATCCACGCCGCCAACCACTACATCGAGGACTCCGAGCCCTGGGCGCTTGCCAAGGACGAGGCCAAGGCTGACGAGCTGGCGTTTGTGATCTACAACCTGCTCGAGGCCATCCGCATTGCCGCTCACCTGCTGATGCCGCTCATGCCTCAGACTTCCGTCGAGGCCCTGCGCCGCCTGTCCTGTGAGAACGAGGCCGCGAGCGACGACCTCAAGGGCATTTGCGCTTGGGGCCTGCTTGCTGGTGGTCAGCCCGTTGAGAAGGGTGAGCCGCTGTTCCCGCGTCTGGGCTAAGACGCCGCGCCATATCGGCAATTTGCTGTTTAGATGTAAGGGCATGGCCGCCACGGTCCATGCCCTTTTGTTTCAAGACGCCGCCATCATGCTAAGGAGGCAACCATGACAACTTCGCCTTTGGCAAACCCCACGGCAACTAGGGAGCTGCTGGAGGAGTTTGGCCTTGCGACCAAGCATCGCCTGGGCCAAAACTTTCTAATCGACAATCATGTGATCGAGCGTATCTGCGAGCTTGCCGAGCTTGCAGGCGATGAGCGCGTACTCGAGGTTGGTCCGGGCGTTGGTACGCTCACGCTTGCGCTGCTGCAGGAAGCGGCGTGCGTTACGTCGATCGAGGCCGATCCCGAGCTCGAGCCGGTGCTTGACGCCCACGCCGCCGACTATGCCAACTTCCGCTTTATCATGGGCGATGCGCTCAAGGTGGGCCCGGAGCAGATTGAGCAGGTTGCGGGCGGTAAGCCGACGGCGTTTGTCGCGAATCTGCCCTACAACGTGGCGGCGACGATCATCCTTCAGTTCTTCCAGACGATGCCCGCGCTCAAGCGCGCCGTCGTCATGGTGCAAAAGGAGGTTGCCGATCGCATTGCCGCAGTGCCGGGCAACAAGACCTATGGCGGCTATACGGCAAAGCTCGGCCTGTATGCGCAGGTGACGGGTCGTTTTGAGGTGCCGCCGCGCTGCTTTATGCCGGCGCCGCATGTGGACTCGGCCGTCGTGCGTATCGACCGTGTTGGCGGCGTGGTGCCCGAGGGACTCGATCGCGAGTTTGTGGCTCGCGTAATTGACGCTGCGTTTGCTCAGCGTCGCAAGACCATCCGCAATTCCATGAGCGCCAACGGCTTTGCCAAGGACGTGCTCGATGCCGCCTTTGAGACTTGCGGTATCGCACCCACCACGCGTGCCGAGACGCTTGATGTTGCTGACTTTGTCCGTCTGGCCCAGGAGCTAATCCATGATGCCTAATGCCGAACGTGTGACGTTTACCAAGAAAAAGAAGACGGTTGCTTGTCCCGTGCCCTTGGCACCGCTTGCCGACACGCATGCGCATCTGCTTTCGTTCTGGGGCAAGGATGTGCCTGAGACGCTCGTGCGTGCCAAGGCGGCAGGCGTCGACCTGTTGGTGACGATGCTCGACCCCATCGCTGACAAACGCAGCGTGACGGACTATAGCGACTGGCTCGTGCGCGAAATTCTGCCGATGCGGGATATCCCGCAGATCAAGTATCTTGCCGGCGTGCATCCGTATGGCGCACCGGACTATACCGACGACGTTCACGCACAGGTCGTTGCCGCGCTCGATGATTCCTTATGCGCCGGTATTGGCGAAATCGGCCTGGACTACCACATGGACTATGACGACGATATCGCGCCGGCACCCCATAACGTGCAGATTGACTGCATGGCGCGTCAGCTCGAGCTTGCCGTGTGCCGTAACGTGCCGGTGGAGCTGCATCTGCGCCACGAGGACACGGACCATGAGCGCACCTCGCACGTTGATGCGTACAACGTGCTTCGTGAGGTGGGCGTGCCCCAGGCCGGTTGTGTGCTGCACTGCTTTGGCGAGGACCGCGCCACGATGGAGCGCTTTGTGGAGCTGGGCTGCTATATCGCCTATGGTGGTGCGGCCACCTTTAAGCGCAACGACGACGTGCGCGAGGCATTTGCGGCAACCCCACTCGATCGAATTTTGTTCGAGACGGATTGCCCGTATATGGCTCCGGAGCCCATCCGCGGTCTTGAATGCGAGCCCGCAATGATCTCCATTACGGCAAACGCGCTGGTTAACGACCGTGTCGATCGCACTGGTGAGGACGCCGAAACAATCGCGCAAGCCGCTTGGGAGAATGCCTGCAAACTTTTTCAAAAATAGTTCTTGCGTTCGTGGTGGCGCTCCGTTATTCTAATTCCTGCACGCGGGCGTGGCGGAATTGGCAGACGCGTACGGTTCAGGTCCGTATGGGGGCAACCCCATGAAGGTTCAAGTCCTTTCGCCCGCACCATTGATTGAAAGAGCTCCCAGCAATGGGAGCTTTTTTGTTATGGGCCGTTTTGGCAGATTTGACATATCGATTTCGCGCGGTAGATGTCCCTGTGGTCAAAAAGTGGCAAATATGAGTACTGACATGAAAATAGAGACATTTCATGAAGCTATTTTTGCTCATTTTACGCAACAGATGTACGCTAATTTGGCTCAACCTTGAGACAAAATGAAGTAATTTCGATAGACCTCGGGTAGCGCACAGAGATGTGGTGTAAGAGGCGGGGCATGCCCCGCCTCTTCCCTTT
>URNJ01000047.1 GCA_900549215.1 uncultured Collinsella sp. | reverse complement strand
CATTCTGCCGCAGATCTGCCGCGCATGTAGCGATGCCGAGCGCGCGGCAGATGCCGCCAGCCATGCGACGCAAAAGATCAAGATTGCCCAGTACTATGAGGACCGTCTGGGTGAGCGCTATGCCGGAACCGTCTCGTGGGTTAGCAGCATGGGCCTCTTTGTGCGCTTGGACCTAACACAGGTCGAGGGCCTGGTTTCAATTAAGAGCCTGGGCAACGAGTGGTTCGAGTTCGACGAGGACGCGCTAACGCTCACAGGTGCCGACACGGGCACCCGTTACGAGCTGGGGCAGCGCGTGATTATCGAGGTCTCGCGCGTCAATACCACGCGTGGGCACTTGGACTTTAAGCTTATCCATTAGCTAAATCCCGACTCGTGGCGAGAGAGCGGAGGGCGGCCTTTCGGGACCGCCCTTCGCATTTGAATCGTGGCTACCTTGCCGTCTGCTCGGCCGCCCGCTTACCTGCTATTTGAGAGGTAAAACCTACCAAAATAAACCTGTCCCTTTTTGGCAGGTTTACAAGAAAGCGGGGATGAGATGGCGACGGTGTACGGTTATGCGCGGGTGAGTTCGCGCGATCAGAACCTTAATCGGCAGCTGGATGCGCTGGGCGCCTATGGCGTGGGCTCGGCGAATATTTATGCCGACCATGCGAGCGGCAAGGACTTCGATCGACCGCGTTATCGCGAGCTGCTGCACGTCCTGGGAGACGGGGACGTACTGGTGGTGCTTTCTATCGACCGACTTGGCCGTAATTACTCCGAGATTCTTGAGGAATGGCGACGCATTACCAAGGAGCTCGGGGTTGCCATTGTGGTGTTGGACATGCCATTGCTTGACACGCGCGCTAGGGCCAGCGGCGCGCCGGATGTGACCAACGTCCTGATTGCCGATATTGTGCTGCAACTGCTGAGCTACGTGGCGCAGGTAGAGCGCGAGAATATCCATCGGCGCCAAGCGGAGGGAATTGCAGCGGCGCGGGCGCGAGGGGTCCGTTTCGGTCGACCTCGCAAGCCGTGCCCTCCTCAGTTTGAGCTGGTGCGCGATAGCTATGAGGCGGGCGATATTACCCGCAGCCAGGCGGCAAAGTGCCTGGGCGTGTGCGTGGGGACGTTCGATCGCTGGATGCGCGAGGCGGGGTAGGGGTTTGCGTCGCTTTGTCGCTTCCTGTTGCGATTCAAATTTTGATACGGTGACGATGCCATTTGGGGCTACACTCGCTGATATTCAAAAAAGGAGGTTGGCCCTTGGCGCGCGTAAAACAAATAATCGGATGGACCGCGATCGTTCTGTTCGCTGCAACGCTGGCGGGCATCTGGGTGCTGACGGAGCAAAATGCGGTGGAGACGTCGTTGCTGAGCGAGTCCACCGCGCGTGTGGTGGAGGGCCAGGCTACGGGCGTTCAGGCTGTCGATGCCACGGGTGAAGCTCAGGCGGAGAACGGAATGACCGGGGGCACCGATTCGGCTGCCTCGAATGTCCGGTCTGGCCGACTTGCTTCCATTCGCATGTGGGTGGGCACGAACGTCCGTCGCGTTGCCCATACCGTAGAGTTTTTCTTCGTCGGATTGTTCGCCTCCGTGGTCGTGGTTTGCCTTTCCAGGCGCCCGTGGAGCGTATGCTCTCGTTGCGTGCCCGTATTGCTCTTTTGCGCCGCCTGCTCCGTTGGCGATCAGGTACATAAGATCTTTGTTCCCGGCAGGCATTTCGACGTTATCGATTTAGGATTCGATGCTGCGGGCTATGTCACCGCCATGCTGTTGGTATTGCTGGCAGCGGCGTTGGTGCGCCATGCGACTCGGCCGATCGGCGCCCATGCGAGGCGCTAGCCGGTAACAAACCCGTTTCTGATAATGCGACCTTGTTGAATTATTTTGTGTCGCGCGTATTTCCGAGCGGTCGGATTTGAGGGGCGAGCGGTAGAACGCTCGCCCTTTGTGCGCCACGATGCGGCACAATGTACCGCAAAAGCTGTTTGTATCCGGTACGAATCGTTCGTTGGTCTTTAATTCTTCTCAACGGAGGTGTTTGAGATGGCAAACGGATTGCTTTTGCGGCTTCGCGAGCGTGAGCTCAGCGCGTGCCCGGCGGAACGCAATGTCATCGCATATGTAAGCGCTCATCCGCACGAGGTGGTCGGGCTGTCCGTCCGCGGTCTTGCCGATGTCACGTTCTCCTCGCCCTCGAGCATTTTGCGCTTTTGCAAGCGTTTGGGTTTTGCGGGCTACAAGGAGTTCCAGCGCGAACTGATTGCCGAGCTGGCGCTCTTAGGTGACAAGAAAGACGTAGCCCTCGAGGACATCTCCATGGATGACAGCGTCGAACGTATCGTGGGGAAGGTGATGAAAAGCAACGTGCGCACGATCGAGGCGACGGCGCGAACGCTCGATTACACCGTCTTGGAGCGATGCGCGGCCCGTCTTAAGCGGGCACGCGCGGTCAATCTGTTCGGTATTGGTGCCTCTCGTTTGGTCGCGCACGACCTGGCGCAAAAGCTCATGCGTGTCGACAAAGAGTGCCATCTGTACGACGACTGGCATGATCAGCTCTTATGTGCCAAGAACATGCATGAGGGCGATATGGCAATCGCCTTTAGCTACTCGGGCTTGACGCAAGAGGTGCTGGACTGCACCGTCGAGGCTCAACGTCACAACTGTCCCGTTGTGGCCGTTACCAAAGTAGATGGATCATCCAAGCTTGCCACCATGGCCGATGCCGTGCTCGGCGTTGCTGCGAGTGAACCCTTGGTCCGCAGCGGTGCCATGGCTTCGCGTATGGCCCAGCTTATGGTTGTCGATGCCCTGTACGCTGCTTACGTTGCCAGCGACTACGAACGGGCGACGCATGTCATTAAGCAAAACTACATCGAGAAACAGGAAAGATGAGGTGAATGAAATGCTCGATTTAACAAAATTCACGACCGAACAGCGTAATCAAAGGTCAATGGACCTCGATACGATGACATCGCTGCAAATCGTCACGACGATGAACGATGAGGATCTTCGTGCCGTCCAGTCGGTCACGAAAGTGTTGCCCCAGGTTGCCACAGCAATCGACTGGGCTGCTGAGGCACTCGAGCGCGGCGGGCGCGTCTTTTACATGGGCGCAGGCACCAGCGGTCGTCTGGGCGTACTCGACGCTTCGGAGTGTCCGCCCACGTTTGGCGTGTCACCCGATCTGATTGTCGGGCTCATTGCCGGAGGCGAGACGGCGTTTATCAAGGCTGTCGAAGGTGCCGAAGACAGCGATGAGCTTGGCGCGAACGACCTGCGAGAGCGTGGACTCTCGGACAAGGATCTTGTCGTTGGCCTGGCGGCAAGCGGTCGTACTCCTTATGTGGTGGGCGGCCTTGTGTACGCCAAGGCAGCTGGGTGCAAGACCATTGCAATTGCCTGCAACCAAGGGTCGAAGATCGGGGAGAGCGCAGATCTTGCCATTGAGCCCGTGCCCGGTCCCGAGGTGCTGACCGGCTCAACGAGGCTCAAGGCGGGAACGGTTCAAAAGCTCATTCTCAACATGATTTCGACCGGTGCCATGGTCAAGATTGGCAAGGTATACCAAAACCTGATGGTCGATGTGCAGCAGACGAACGAGAAGTTGGTGGTGCGCGGCCAGAACATCGTGATGGAGGCGACCGGCTGCACGCGCGAGCGCGCCGTTCAGGCGCTTGCAGATGCCGGCGGCCACGTAAAAACCGCTATTGTCTCGGTACTGCTGGACTGCGATGCCGAGCAGGCTGCGGTGGCTCTTGAGCGGGCGCGAGGCCATGTCCGTGCTGCGGTGAGTGGCCATGAGAAGAGCAATGCCGATGCCCAATAGGTGCGCGGCGTGAGCTGATATGACATCCAGACGAGATACCCAATACAAGGAGGAGTTATGACGAACAAAGAGCTGGCTCAAAAGCTGCTGGACCTTTTGGGCGGTAAAGACAACGTGCTGGCAAACGCGGCGTGCATGACGCGCCTGCGCGTGACCGTCAAAGACGCGGGCAACGTCGACACGGAGGGCATTAAGGCGCTCGACGGCGTGATGGGCCTGGTCGAGGACGACACGATGCAGATCGTGCTGGGTCCGGGCAAGGTGAATAAGGTGCTCGAGGAGTTCTCCAAGCTCACCGGCCTTGCGAAAGGCGTTGCCGACGAGAGCGTGGTTGACGCTGCGGCCACGAACAAGGCCGCGCAGAAGGCCAAGTACGAGTCCAAGCCGGTTCAGGCCTTCCTCAAGAAGATTTCCAATGTCTTCGTCGCCCTGCTTCCCGGCATCATTGCGGCTGGCCTCATCAACGGTATCTGCAACGTCATTAACGTCTCGACGGCAGGCGCGCTTGCAGGCGAGTGGTGGTACCAGGGCATTCGTTCCATGGGCTGGGCCCTGTTTGCCTATCTGCCCATCTTGGTGGGCTATAACGCGGCACGTGAGTTTGGTGGCTCCGCTGCGCTGGGCGGCATCGCCGGCATGATGTGTATCGCCAACAGTGCCATGCCCCTGCTTGCGCCTGGCGCGGCTGATCCTGCCACTGCCATTCTGCTGCCGCTCACCAATGCGCAGTACAACCCCGCAGCGGGCGGCATGATCGCGGCTCTCATCGCTGGTGCATTTTTTGCCTGGATGGAGCGTCAGATTCGCAAGGTTATGCCCAACGCACTCGACACGTTCCTGTCCCCGCTGCTGGTGCTCATCATCGGCGCCTTTGCTCTGATGCTCGTCATCCAGCCGGTTGGCGCATGGCTGACGACTGCCATCTTTAGCGTTTTGACCTTTATCTTCGAGAAGTTGGGCGTCCTGGGCGGCTATATCCTGTCGGCAGGCTTCTTGCCGCTGGTGTCCGTCGGCCTGCATCAGGCGCTCACGCCGATCCACGCTATGCTCAACGATCCCGACGGCGCTACCAAGGGTATCAATTACCTGCTTCCCATCCTTATGATGGCTGGCGGCGGCCAGGTCGGTGCCGGTTTGGCGCTGTACTTTAAGACCAAGAACGCCAAGCTCAAGAAGTACGTCGCCGAGTCCATCCCCGTTGGAATCCTGGGTGTGGGCGAGCCTCTGATGTATGCTGTTACGCTGCCGCTCGTTCGTCCGTTTGTGACGGCCTGCCTGGGTGCCGGATTTGGCGGCGCGCTCGCGGCGCTGCTTCACATCGGCACGGTTTCTCAGGGCGTTTCCGGTCTGTTTGGCCTGCTGATCGTCGTTCCTGGCCAGCAGCTCGGCTACGTTGCCGCTATGCTGCTTGCCTATGCCGCCGGCTTTGTCCTGACGTGGTTCTTTGGCGTCGACGAGCAGAAGATCAACGAGTTCTTTGGCGAGTAGTTTGATATCGCGAGCCGTGTTGCTCAGAGCTCGCGGCGCGCGGCAGATTTCTTGATGTTATGGTTGTGCCGGCGGGGCTAGCTGCTCCGCCGGCCTTTTTTAAAGGAGCGTTGAAGCGTGAAAACGGGTATTTCGATTTATCTTTCCAGCCCTTTGCAGGATATTGAGCGGACGATTGAGCGTGGTGCCGCGGCGGGTGCGCGCTATGCGTTCACCTCGCTGCATATTCCCGAGGATGGGGGAGCGGCGTATGCCGATAAGGTCCGTCATGTGCTGTCGCTGCTTTCCGCCCGCGGCATTGCGCTCATTGCCGATGTGGGGCCTCGCACGTGCGATTTGCTCGGGCTTGAGCGCATCGAGGACTTGCGCGATCTGGGGTTGGAATACCTTCGTTTGGACTATGGCTTTAGCGCCCAGCGGGTCGCGGAGCTGTCCGGTGTATTTCGCATTGTGGTCAATGCATCGACAGTGAGTTCTGATGAAATCGCATCGTTGCGTGAGGCCGGTGCCGATGTGACTCGTTTTGCCGCCTGCCACAATTTTTACCCCAAGCCTTATACCGGTTTAGCTCTGGAGGACATTGCTCGGGTGAATCTTCGTCTTGCGGCGCTTGGATTCGAAATCATGGCTTTTGTGCCGGGTGATGCTAACGTTCGCGGGCCGGTATTCGAGGGACTGCCGACGGTCGAGGCGCAGCGCGGTCGCGCGTCAAAGGTTGCCCTCAATATGCTTGAGCTTGCACATGGCGCCGATTGCGACATTGTGTTGGTCGGCGACCCCGATCTTTCCGATGCGGGCTGGGCGCAGTTTGCTCAAGTTTCCGCCGGATACGTGGACCTGCAATGCGAGCTTGAGCTCAGTTATGCCTATGTGCGCGGGCAGATTCATCACGACCGACCCGACTCGAGCGTCCTCATCTTTAGGTCTCAGGAGTCACGTACGACGCTTAAGCCGGATTCCGTGCCGACGGATGCCGGAGCCGGCCTGCCGCGAAAGGCGGGGTCGATCGCTGTGAGCAATAGCGGATATGGGCGCTACGAAGGCGAGCTTGAGATTGCGCGGGTCGATCTTCCCGGTGACGAGCGCATGAACGTTGCGGGCCATATCACGCCCGAGGCAATGGAACTGCTGCCGTTCATCAAACGCGGATTCGGGGTACGGTTCGTTTAACGTGTGACCCGCGGGCTACAATTGGCCCATCATACGAAGGCGCCTCGTGTGGCGTGTGCCTGCGTTGGCCGATCTATATTCGGAGGATTCCCATGACCGTACTGTTTGTTGAATATTCCAAGTGCTCGACCTGTAAGAAGGCCAAGGCATGGCTGGACGAACATGGGGTAGAGTACATCGACCGCGATATCGTTTTGGACAATCCCACGGCTGATGAGCTTGCGACCTGGATTGCTCGTTCGGGGCTGCCGGTGCGGCGCTTCTTTAATTCGTCGGGCATGAAATATCGAGAGCTGGGCCTGAAGGCGCGTCTGGATGCGGGCATGACGGATCAGGAGTGCTACGAGCTGCTGGCGACCGACGGCATGCTGGTCAAGCGTCCGCTGCTGGTGGGCGACGACTTTGCGATTCCTGGGTTTAAGGAAGCGGCTTGGGCCGAGGCGTTGCTGTAGCGGCTGCGGAAAGTGCGACCCGGAATTCGCTTCCAGAATGGGATGTACTTTCCCAAAGTGGCCGGTTGCGGAAAGCACGTCCCATTCTGAGCTTCGATTGTGGGACACGGTTTCCGGTTGAGGGCTCGACGGGAAAGTGGGGACCAGTTTGAGCTTGAAATCTGGGACGCACTTTCCGCCGGCGGGCCTGCCCCAGTCAGTCCGCCAGCTGTGCCCATTCGTGCGGATCGTAGACCTTTACGTGCTTGTTGGGCTTGCCGCTCCAGTACTCTTCGTCCATAAAGGGCAGATATGCCTGAATGCCGGGGCAGATAAAGGGAATCCGCTGCTGTTGCAGTCGCTCGCGCTGGCGCTGCTCCAGGTGCGCCTCGGATATGACGGTCGGCATGCCGGACAGCTCGACGAGGCTTGCCTGGATTCGCTTAAGGTCGGGGAGTCCCGCGTGCCATGACATCCGCATGATCAAAAAGGATGCACGGCGGTATTTTGCCTGCACCACAGTAATGGCGGGGCGTAACGTGGGGTGAATTTTGTCCCGTTCGGGCCAAAGGTCGGCAGTGATCTCGAGGCCCAGGGTCTCCCATAGGTAATCAAGCTCTTCGTCCATGGCGCCTCGATATCTACGCGATCATTGATACTTCGATTGTGTTGCCTGGTGCTATCGTTTTCACGGTAGAATCCGCCAACGGTTGACGGCTACCGCTCGCGGTGTTTTGCCCTTCGTGTACAGCGGTTGGCTTCACAGGTCCTTCACGGGTTGGACTAAATTAGGCCAATTTGACTGAATTTCAAAAAAGTCAAAATTGGGGCTTGCGTCACGGCGAGACTTCCCGTATATTTCTTTCTTGCGCAAAGGCACAGCCGAGCGCAGCGATGCAGTCATTGGGATGTCGTCTAATGGCAGGACAGCGGATTCTGGTTCCGTCAATGGGGGTTCGACTCCCTCCATCCCAGCCATTGCATTTGCTACATATGGCCCGTTCGTCTAGCGGTTTAGGACGCCGCCCTCTCAAGGCGGAGATCACCAGTTCGAATCTGGTACGGGCTACCAAAATTGAACGCCCGGGCCTCGTAAGAGACCCGGGTTTTGTGTATTGACCGTATATACGGCGCCTGCCGTGTTTCGCTCAGATCGAGGAGTAGCCATGGATCTGCCCATCAGCTTGCAAGACATCACGTATGCCGAGAACTATCTGGCGCAGGGCGACCTGGCTACGGCGACGCCGCTGCTGGAGCGTCTGGTGGAGCTCGCCGAGGAGTATATCGACGCTGAGTGCAAGACGGAGGAGAAGCGCCAATACTTTAGCTTCGATAGCAAGTTTGAGCGCTTGGCCTATCGCCGTGTGGAGAAGGATCCGCGCGAGCTCGTGCAGGTCGAGGTGCCGTTTGACCGCCTGTACTCTGACATGGCGTTTGCCTACATTCGCCAGCAGGATTATGTGAGTGCTCGCAACGCCTTGATGCAGGCCGTGCGCTGGGACCCCATGAACTGCAACTACCGCCTGGATCTGGCCGAGCTGTTCC
Source organism: uncultured Collinsella sp. (assembly GCA_900549215.1). Classification (GTDB taxonomy): domain Bacteria; phylum Actinomycetota; class Coriobacteriia; order Coriobacteriales; family Coriobacteriaceae; genus Collinsella. The sequence goes on along the minus strand of URNJ01000047.1, from coordinate 3,414 downwards.
GCGCTCTCGAGGACAAGCAGGAGTGGGCTTCGCTTTCGTTTTCGGTGCTAGAGCGCGCGAGCGATGGCAAGTGCGCCGCCCGCGCTTACGCCAATCTAGGTCAGTACTTCTTGGAGCCCGAGACCGAGAACGTTTCGGCTGCCGTGGGTTGCGCGCGTCTGGCACTGCGCTTGGCCCCTGGCGATGCGCATACGACGCGCCTGCTCAACAAGATCCATACCACCTATCCGGATGCCGCGGACGAGAGTGACGACCATGTGATGGGTGAGCTCGCCCTGCAGGGCGTGCCGACCTCGCCTTCGGCCGAGATCGCCATCTGCCTGATCATGTGCGCGACCGATGCTGCAAGCGACGGCGACAAGCAGGAGGCTACGCGTCTGACGGTCCGTGCCCGCGACCTGGTGGGCGAGGAGGCATGCGCGGCGATTATCAAGCTGGTGCGCGAGAGCGATGCCGAGCTTAATGCCGAGCGCAGGGCAAAGCGCGAGGCTGCGGGCTCAAACGCCGATGGCGCCAAGGAGGCCGGCGATGCCCAGTAAGCGCGAGCGCAAGCTCATTTCCAAGAATCGCTCGGCACATCACGAGTACTTTATCGATGAGACGTTTGAGTGCGGTATTGAGCTGAGCGGTACCGAGGTCAAGTCGATTCGCGAGCGCGCGTGCCAGATTACCGATACCTTTGCACTGATTCGTGGCGGGGAGTGCTGGCTCGTCGGCCTGCATATCCACCCTTATAGCCATGGTGGCGTGTGGAATCGCGATCCCGACCGTCGGCGCCGTCTGCTACTGCACCGCAAGGAGATCGACTTTCTTGACGGCAAACTTCGCAACCGTGGTTATGCGCTGGTTCCGTTGGAGCTCTACTTTAATACCGACGGTCGCGTAAAACTGCTGCTGGGCCTGGGTCGCGGCAAGAAGCTCTACGACAAGCGCGAGGACATGGCCAAGCGTGATGTCCAACGCGAGATCGACCGCGCCCTCAAGGAACGCAACCGCTGACCGTCCTTCATAGTTGCGGTGGAATACGGACTGTTTTGCCTGTTTGAGGGGCTATTCAGTCCCTATTTCACCGCAACTGCGGGTGTCTCATCTTTCTTACTGTTCTGACACATATGTTTCAAAGGCGGCGTCCGTTATGGGCGCTGTCTTTTTGTGGGTACATACATCCATGAGGTTCCAACCCGAGCTAGGGGAGTGATCGTTATGGACAAAACTGCGTTCTTTACCATGCCGAGCGGCCTGTACGTGGTGAGCGCCGCGGCAGACGGGCTGCGCGCCGGCTGCGTCATCAACACGGCGGTGCAGGTGACGTCCATGCCGCCGCGCATTTCGGTTGCCGTGAACAAGGAAAACGTCACCTCGGGCGTTATCGCATCGGCCAAAGCGTTCGCGCTGACCGTGATCGATCAGACCGCCGACATGCTCTACATCGGTAACTTTGGGTTCCGCACCAGCAGCGATTACGACAAGTTTGCCAAGTACGAGACCCGCGAGACGGCTCTGGGCATGCCCTATGTGCCCGAGCACGCGGCGGCCCTGTTTAGCTGCCGTTTGATTGATACCGTGGATGTGGGCACGCATCTACTGTTTATCGGCGAGGTCGAGGATGCCGAGCGCCTGAGCGACGACACGCCGCTCACCTACGATTACTACCATAAGGTCCTGAAGGGCAAGACGCCTCCGAAGGCGTCCTCGTATCAAGGCTAGAAATGTTTTAAAAATACTTGCATTATATTATTGAGAATCTATACTAATAGATGAAGTACATCACCAGTCGCGTTCGAGAGGAGAACATCATGGCTGAGGAGAAGAAGACGTATAAGTTCGTGTGCATCGTTTGTGGCTACGAGGTTGAGGTCGATACGCCCGAGCTGCCCGAGGACTACGTGTGCCCGGTGTGCGGCGTCGGTCCCGATCAGTTTGAGCTCGTCGAGGAGTAGCTCGTCGGCACACGGCTTGTAGCAACACATAGCTCTGTCCAAGGGCCCCGGTCGAATTCTCGGCCGGGGCCCTTTTCCTCCGCCCCCAAGGGATCACTGTTGCTGTTGGCCGATCTTGTCTGTTGTGAGTCCGGCCGACCTTTTGTCTCAATCTGTAACGTTTAACGGCTCAAAACGGGTCTTCCTGTTACAGATCGAGACGTTTGTCTGGGTAGGTGCCCCGTCCCATTACATCCCTGTCAACAACACGACATCGAGAATCGTCACGATGGCGCCAATCCCTACAAGCAGCGCGTTGAGTGGGCGCGAGTTGGCGTATTTGCCCATGACGCGGGGTGAACTGGTGAGCCGTATGAGCACAAAGACCGTAATCGGTAGCTGAAGCGACAGCAGTGCCTGACTCCAGATGAGACCTTCAAAAGGATTTGGGACGACCAGGCACGCCGTCACTGCGCCGACGAAACAGGCTGCCACCCCGATCGAGGAATGTCGGTCGTGGATATCGTATTCCTCGTCGAACATGCCCGCAGTGACGGTTCCCGCCGCCATGCCCGCTGTCACGCTGCTCGATAGTCCCGCGAACAGCAGCGCTACCGCAAAGATGGTCGAGCTCGCCGGGCCCAAGATGGGGGAGAGCGTGGCCGCTGCGACGGCGAGGTCGTCTACGACCATGCCATGCGCAAAGAAGGTCGTTGCGGCCAGGATGACCATGGCTGAGTTGATTGCCCAGCCCACGCCCATCGAAAAGAGCGTGTCGAAGAGCTCGTAGCGCAGACGCTCTTCGATAACCTGGTCGCCTTGGCCTTCGAAGTGCATGGATTGGATGACCTCGGAGTGTAGAAAGAGGTTGTGGGGCATAACGACCGCACCCAGGACACTCACGATAATCGCAGCAGAGCCAGTGGGCATACTAGGCGTGATCCAGCTTGCGGCGGCTTGCGGCCAGTCGACCTTGACTAGTGCAAGCTCGGCCAAAAACGAGAGTCCTACCACGCCTACAAAGGCGATGATCCAGCGTTCGGCATGCTTGTAGGAGTTCGTCATGAGCATCGCCATCGATACTGTCGCCACGATGACGCAGCCCGCGCGCACGGGCAGCCCAAAGAGCATTTGAAGGGCAATCGCGCCGCCCAGGACCTCGGCCATGGCGGTGGCGATGGTCGCGAGATAGGCGCTGGCGAGCACCCTGCGTCCCACGATGGGGGGGGGAAAGCGGGTCGTGGCCTCGGCAAGGCAGGCGCCCGTGGCGATACCCAGGTGCGCCGCGTTGTGCTGCAAGACGATCAACATGATCGTGGACAGCGTGACGATCCACAGCAGCGCGTAGCCAAACTGCGAGCCCGCGGCCATATTGGAGGCCCAGTTGCCCGGGTCGATAAAGCCGACGGTCACGAGCAGCCCGGGGCCGATATGCCGCGCAATGTCTAGGCCTCCGTGACCACCGGTGCGTCGGGAGCCAAAGTGTTGTTTGAGA
>URNJ01000046.1 GCA_900549215.1 uncultured Collinsella sp. | reverse complement strand
GCGCTGATTGCCGGAGGCTTTGTTGCCGACCCGCGTGGCGATTTTCATTTGGAGATCGCGGTGCAGGGCGAGCAATATGCCAAGGGGCTTTGCGATCTGTTGGAGCAGATTGGGGTCCATGCTCGTGTTAATGCGCGGCGGGGGTCATATGCCGTGTACATTAAGAGCGCCGAGGAGATCGAGCAGCTCCTAAAGCTGGTCGGCGCCAAGCGCAGCGTTGCCGAGATCGAGGAAGCGCGCGCGGTCAAATTGGTTAAGAACGACGTAAACCGTCGCGTGAACGCCGAGCTCGCCAACCAGACCAGAAGCGCCGGTGCCGCCCAGCATCAGCTTGCGTTGATCGATGAGCTCGAGCAGCGTGGCCTTCGCGATGCGCTTCCGGATGCCTTGGCGGTCTTTTGCGACCTGCGCGAGCGCTACCCCGATCTGTCACTGCGTGATTTGGGGGAGATGGCTGACCCTCCCTTGTCGAAGTCAGCCCTCTACCATCGAGTTTTGAGGCTTGAAAAGCTCATTGAAGCAAACAGGTAGTTTGAAGTATCGACTTATATATGGATTTAACTGCTATTTTAGTCTTTAAAACGTTTTAACGTAAATTTGATTTTCAATTTCGAGCATTCTCGTGAAATTCAAGTCAAAAAAAAGGTATATTAGGCGAGTGGTTAGTTTGTGGGCCTCAACGGCAGGCGCTGTAGCTTGCGGGGGCCTTACGAAAGGAGACACAATGGCAGTAAAGGTTGCTATTAACGGCTTCGGTCGCATCGGTCGTCTGGCCTTCCGTCAGATGTTCGGTCATGAGGGCTCCGAGATCGTCGCTATCAACGACCTCACCTCTCCCGATATGCTCGCTTACCTGCTGAAGTACGACTCCACGCAGGGCAACTACGCTCGCGATCACGAGGTCGTTGCTGGCGAGGATTCCATCACCGTTGACGGCAAGGAGATCAAGATCTACAAGGAGGCCGACGCCAACAACCTGCCTTGGGGCGACCTCGACGTCGACGTCGTTCTCGAGTGCACCGGCTTCTACACCAGCAAGGCTAAGGCTCAGGCCCACATCAACGCTGGCGCCAAGAAGGTCGTCATCTCCGCTCCGGCTGGCAGCGATCTGCCCACCATCGTGTACAACGTCAACCACGAGACGCTGACCGCTGAGGACAACATCATCTCCGCTGCTTCCTGCACCACCAACTGCCTCGCCCCGATGGCCAAGGGTCTGAACGACTTCGCTCCCATCGTGTCCGGCATCATGACTACCATTCACGCCTGGACTGGCGACCAGATGCCGCTCGACGGCCCGCAGCGCAAGGGCAACAAGCGTCGTAGCCGCGCCTGCGCCGTCAACATCGTCCCCAACACCACCGGTGCTGCCAAGGCTATCGGCCTGGTTCTCCCCGAGCTCAACGGTAAGCTCATCGGTGCCGCCCAGCGCGTCCCGACGCCGACCGGCTCCATCACCAACCTCTACGCTGTCGTTGACAAGAAGGTCACCGTCGACGAGGTCAACGCTGCTATGAAGGCCTACGCTGCCACCATCTCCGAGACCTTCGGTTACAACGAGGACGACATCGTCTCCACCGACATCATCGGCGAGACCCACGGCTCCATCTTTGACGCCACTCAGACCATGTGCTCTGACCTCGGCAACGGCCAGACCCTCGTTCAGGTCACCTCTTGGTACGACAACGAGAACTCCTACACCTCTCAGATGGTCCGCACCATCAAGTACTTCGAGAAGTTCGTTGCTTAATTTAGCTTTTAGCGAATAGCTCGTTGAGCGTCTAAAGAAGGGCGCGGCCTTATAGGGCTTACACCCTAGGGTCGCGCCCTTTTTATAAGAAATCGTCTGCCGTAATGGGAGGCAGACACGTACGAAAGGTAGAAGCAAACATGGCCTTTACCAAGAAGACCGTCCGCGACATCGATGTCGACGGCAAGCGCGTTCTCGTCCGCGTTGACTTTAACGTGCCTATCAAGGATGGCGTCGTTGGCGACACCACCCGTATCAAGGCTGCCCTGCCCACCATCAACTATCTCGTTGAGCACAATGCTCGCGTCATCCTCATGAGCCACCTCGGCCGTCCCGATGGCACCGGCTTCCAGCCCGAGCTGTCCCTCGAGCCCGTCGCCAAGAAGCTCGCCGAGCTCTCTGGTCTCGACGTCGCCTTTGTCGCCGACACTTACGGCGAGAAGGCTGCCGAGGCTGTCGCTGCCGTCGAGCCGGGCAAGGTTCTCGTTCTCGAGAACGTCCGCTTCGATAAGCGTGAGAAGAAGAACGATCCCGAGATCGCCAAGAAGCTCGCTTCCTATGGTGACGTCTTCGTTCTCGATGCCTTCGGCACCGCTCACCGCGCCCAGGGTTCCGTCGTGGGCCCCGCCGCTTACCTGCCTGCCGTCGCCGGCTTCCTGCTCGAGAAGGAGGTCGACACGCTGACCGGCATCTTCGCCGAGCCCGAGCGCCCCTTCGTCGCCATCGTCGGCGGTTCCAAGGTTTCCTCCAAGATCGGCGTTCTCGATCACCTCATCGACTCTGCTGACACCCTGATCATCGGTGGCGGTATGGCCTACACCTTCTTCCTGGCTCAGGGCCTGTCCGTCGGTCAGTCCCTCAAGGAAGAGGACTGGGTCGAGCGCGCTGGCGAGATGCTCAAGAAGGCCGAGGAGAAGGGCGTCAAGATCCTGCTCCCCATCGACAACCGCGTTGCCGATCACTTTGGCGAGGACGCTGTCCCCGAGGTTGTCGCTTCCGACGCTATCCCCGACGATCGTGAGGGCATGGACATCGGCCCCAAGACCGAGGAGCTCTACGCCGAGGCCGTCAAGGGCGCCAAGACCGTGTTCTGGAATGGCCCCATGGGCGTCTTCGAGTTCGACAACTTTGCTCACGGCACCCAGGCTATCGCCGAGGCTGTCGCCGAGGCCGACTGCACCTCGATCATCGGCGGTGGCGACTCTGTCGCAGCTGTCAACAAGTTCAACCTGGCCGACAAGATGAGCTGGATCTCCACCGGTGGTGGCGCTTCCATGGAGCTCGTCGAGGGTAAGGCCCTGCCCGGAGTGGAGGCGCTTCTCGATGCCTAATCGCACCCTTCTTATCGCTGGTAACTGGAAGATGAACAACGACGTCGCCGAGGCTGCCAAGCTCGCCGACGAGCTGGCTCAGGCTCTGCCCGAGGTTCCGGCTGGCGTCGAGGTGCTCGTCTGCCCTCCGACCATCGACATCACCACGGTTCATGACCGCATTCAGGCTGCCCCCATCGCCCTCGGTGCACAGAACGTGTACTGGGAGGCCAAGGGTGCCTTCACCGGTGAGTCCTCTTGCGACATGCTCAAGTCCGCTGGCTGCACCTACTGCATCATCGGTCACTCCGAGCGTCGCGACTACTTCCACGAGACCGACGAGGACCAGAACAAGAAGGCTAAGGCTCTCGTTGCCGCCGGCCTTGTTCCCGTCTTCTGCTGCGGCGAGTCCCTCGAGGTCCGCGAGGCTGGCACCTATGTCGAGCACGTCGTGAACCAGGTCAAGGCTGGCCTTGCTGGTCTTGAGATCACCTGCCCCAAGCAGGTCGTCGTCGCCTACGAGCCCATCTGGGCCATCGGCACCGGCAAGACCGCTACCGCCGAGGACGCTCAGGAGGTCTGCGGTGCTATCCGTGAGACCCTCAAGGAGATGTTCGGCGAGGAGCTCGCTAACGGCATCCGCGTGCTGTATGGCGGTTCCGCCAAGCCCGGCAACATCGCCGAGCTCGTCGCCAAGCCCGACGTTGACGGCGCCCTCGTGGGCGGCGCTTCGCTCAAGGCTGCCGACTTCGCCTCTATGGTCGTCAAGGCAGGCGAGTAGGACATATGGCACAACGTCATCTTCCTGCACTCCTGATTATCATGGATGGCTGCGGCCTTGCTCCGGCCGATGGCGAGAACGCCGTCGCCGCTGCCAAGACGCCCTTCCTTGATGGCCTGTACGAGAAGTACCCCCACACCACGCTCGGTGCTTCGGGCGAGGACGTGGGCCTTCCCGACGGCCAGATGGGTAACTCCGAGGTGGGTCACCTCAACATCGGTGCCGGCCGCATCGTGTTCCAGGAGCTTTCGCGCATCAACAATGCCATCAAGGACGGTTCCATCGCCAAGAACGAGGTTTTCGTCAAGGCTATGGACGATGTCAAGGCTGACGGTAAGACTCTCCACCTCATGGGCCTTATGAGCCCTGGCGGTGTTCATTCTCACATGAACCACGTCGAGGCTCTGGTCAAGATGGCTGCCGAGCACGGTGTCAAGACCGTTCGCGTCCACGCCTTCATGGATGGTCGCGACGTTGACCCGCAGTCCGGTGCCGGTTACATGAGTGAGTTCTGCGCCTTCCTGGCTAAGATCTCCGAGGAGACCGGTTGCGACGCTCGCGTTGCCACCGTCTCGGGCCGTTATTGGGCCATGGACCGCGATAATCGTTGGGAGCGCATCCAGCGCGCCTACGACGTCATGGTCAACGCGTCCGATGCTGATACCGACCCCGTTGCCGGTATCAAGGCCTACTACGAGAAGGACCCGCGCGGCGACGAGTTCGTCGAGCCCTTCGCTGCCCACAACGAGGGCATTCACGAGGGCGACGCGGCCATCTTCTTCAACTTCCGTCCCGACCGCGCTCGTCAGATGACCCGCGTGTTCACGGACAAGGAGTTCGACGGCTTTGAGCGCGAGCAGATCAAGCTTTCGCACTTTGTGACGATGACCGAGTATGATCCGACGTTTGACGTCGAGGTCGCCTTCCCCAAGACGTTCCCCGAGAACGTCCTGGCCGACGTTATCGCCGCCAATGGCCTGAAGCAGCTGCACACTGCCGAGACCGAGAAGTACGCCCACGTGACGTTCTTCCTCAACGGTGGCATCGAGGAGCCCAAGGAGGGCGAGGAGCGCGTGCTCGTCGCTTCCCCCAAGGTTGCTACCTACGATCTGCAGCCCGAGATGAGCGCTCCCGAGGTTACCGAGAAGCTCGTCGCCGCCATCAACGAGGATCGCGCTGATTTCTACATCGTGAACTTCGCGAACTGCGACATGGTTGGTCACACCGGTGTCTTCGACGCTGCCGTTAAGGCCGTTGAGGCTGTTGACGATGCCCTGTCCAAGGTTGTCCCGGCGATTCTCGCCAAGGGCGGCTTTGCACTGATTACCGCCGACCACGGCAACGCCGATCACATGTTTGACGTTGCTTCCGACGGTTCCAAGCATCCGTTTACGGCTCACACCACCAACCGCGTGCCGTTCATCATCGTTGATGAGAAGGCCAAGCTCACCGGTATCGAGGACGGCCGTCTTTCCGATATCGCTCCGACCATGCTCACCATGGCTGGTGTTGAGCCTTCCGCCGAGATGACGGGTCGCGTGCTCGCCATCGAGGCCTAAGAGAAAACAAATACCGTTTTCTAGTAAGGGGGTTGTCCACAACCGGACAACCCCCTTTTTGGTATTTCTGCCATTTCCACCCCGTCCTTGAGTGGCAGGTAGGGGAGAGCGGGGGATTGTGGTACAGTACTGGAGTTTAAACTGTTCTATTAAGGAGCTTATCTATGGGTCCGTTCCAGATTCTTCTGTTTGTCGTTTGGGCTGTCTCTGCCGTGGCGCTGACGATTCTCGTCCTGATGCATTCCGGTAAGGGCACCGGCGTTTCGGATATGATCGCTAGCTCGCTGTATAACTCCAGCTCTGCCACGGGCGTCATGGAGCAGAACCTCGATCGCCTGACGGTAATTATGGCCGTTGTTTTTGCCGTGTGCGTTGTCCTGTGCATGTTCTTCTTCCCGCAGGGCATCGTCGGTTACTAAGCATCGGCGTATATACGTTTGCAATGGGTCTCGCATGTGCGGGACCCTTTTTGTTTACATATTTGTAACAGAGTCAAAATATCCCCACATACTTCGCCCAACTAAAGAAATTCTCGACCGTTAACCGGAATTAGCCCCAAATCGTGCATAAAATGCGCTACTGTATTACGAAACGTTGGTTCGTTGTGCATAACCAGCCATAGCAGCGGGCGGCGTTTTGATGGTTCGGATCGGATTGTCTCGACATATGTCCGACTGAACATTTCTTTGTCCTATCTCATAAGGAGGATGGCATGGCTGATTCTATGTTCCACCAGCCCGTTATGGGTCGTCGCGCCTTTGTTGGCGGCACCCTTGCTGCGAGCTCCATGGCTTTTCTTGCCGCATGCGGCAAGAAGGGTGGCGACGCTTCCGGTTCTGAGTCCGGTTCGACGCTGAACTTCTACATCAACAACCCGGTCTGCATCGACCCCTACAATGTCCAGGAGGACCAGGGCACTCAGGTCGAGTACCAGCTCTTTGACGCTCTGACCTCTTATGACGCCGAGAAGGGCGAGATCGTTCCGCTGGCTTGCGAGTCCTTTGAGGCCAACGACGACGCCACCGAGTTCACCTTCAAGATCAAGAAGGCCAAGTTCCACAACGGTGACGACGTTACCTCCAAGTCCTTCAAGCTCGGTTGGGAGCGTCTGGTCAACACCAAGTCGGCCATCGCTACCGAGTATGGCCCTTCCGAGGTCTCCTATCACCTTTCCATGGTCGAGGGCTATGACGATCTGCTTGCCGGTAACGCTACTGAACTCAGCGGTGTTACCTGCCCCGACGATGAGACCCTCGTCGTCAAGCTGTCTTCCGCTTACGCCGACTTCCCCTTCGTCGCCTCTCACCCGGCTCTGGCCCCGGTTCCCGAGTGCGCCGAGTCCGATGCCAAGAGCTTCTACCTTGCACCGGTCGGTAACGGCCCGTTCATGATGGACGGCAAGTGGGAGGATGGTCAGGAGATCAACCTCAAGAAGTTCGACGATTACTATGGCGACAAGGCCAAGATCGATGGCATCCACTTCCAGGTCATCAAGGACATGGAGACCGCTTACAAGGAGTTCCAGGCCGGTAACCTCGATGTTTGCGACGTTCCCGTTGCTCAGATCGACGCCGCCAAGAAGGATCGCGGCGTGTCCAAGGACGGCTACACCATGGGTGACGGCGAGCGCATGCTGCTCGGCTCCGAGCCTTCCACCTACTACCTGACCTGCAACAACACGGCCGAGCCGTTCAACAACGCCGACCTGCGCAGGGGTATCTCCCTGGCCATCAACCGTGAGGCCATCTGCAAGACTATCTTCAAGGGTACCCGTACCCCCGCCGACGGCATTGTTCCTCCGGGCATCGATGGCTACAAGGAGGGCGCATGGGAGTTCTGCGCCTACGACGTCGACAAGGCTAACGAGTACCTGGACAAGGTTGCTCCCGCTGGCGCTAACGGCGATCGTGGCATTAACGTGACCCTTTCCTACAACCAGGATGGTGGCCACAAGGAGATCATGGAGTCCATCATCGGTGACCTCGCCAAGGTTGGCGTTACCGCTGTCTCCGATACCCCTGAGTGGTCTGCCTTGCTCGAGCAGTACCAGAACTTTAACTATCAGTTCGGTCGTCTGGGTTGGATTGCCGACTACCCGATTATGGACAACTTCCTGTATCCGCTGTTCCACTCCGACTCCCTCGGTGGCGACAACCGCTCCGGTTACAACAACCCCGAGTTTGACGCCAAGGTCAACGAGGCTCGCACCACGGTTGACGACGAAGAGCGCGTTGCTAAGATGCAGGAGGCCGACGCTATGGTCGCTGCCGACTGCCCGGTCATCCCGGTGATGTTCTACACACACACCATCGTCGGCTCCGATCGCATCAAGCACCTCTATGTCGATCCGCAGAAGCACGCTGAGCTGGGTACCGCTGAGCTCGCCTAAGAGTTTGCAGCTTCCGTGAGGGTCAAGTATTTACGTAGACCTCATGGGAAACATACAGTTCTCCCTAACCTGGGGTAAACTGGCTGATGGTAATTTTGGGATGCCGGTCTGGCGATCGGCATCCCATTTAGGTTAATCCCTAGATAGGGGAGTGGTATGGGTAAGTACATCGTTAAACGTGTGCTTCAGTTCATCCCGGTATTTTTGGGCGTTACGCTGATTCTGTTCGCCCTTCAGAATATCGTGCCGGGAGATCCGATCAAGCTGATCGGTGGAGACAAGGCTCTGTCCCCCGAGGTGGAGCTTCAGCTTCGCGTCCGCTATCACCTGGTCCAGTCGGACGAGGACGGCAACGCGATCCTTGACGAGAACGGCGACCCCGTTCAAACGTCGCTCGTGGACCGTTACTTGTATTACATGAACGGCCTGCTTCATGGCGATCTGGGCAATTCGTATCAGCGCAAGCTGCCGGTTACGGAGATTTTTGCCCAGAAGTATCCGTATACGGTCAAACTTGCCGCGTGCGCCATCGTGCTCGAGGCAATCATGGGTATCGGTGCGGGTATCATTTCGGCGGTAAAGCGTTATTCCTTCTGGGATATTTTGGTAACGCTCACCACGTCGATCCTCGTTGCGGTCCCGGCCTTCTGGCTCGGTATGTTGCTGCAGCTGTTCTTTGGCGTCATCCTCAAGGACGCTACGGGCGGTGCAATCTCCATGCCGATCTCGGGTGCCGGCGGTTCCAGCTCTCAGTATCAGGATTGGATGCACTATGTGCTTCCGACCATTACGCTGGCTTCGGTTTCGACCGCTTATGCCGCCCGCATTATGCGCTCGCAGCTGCTTGACGTCATGAACCAGGATTACATCCGTACGGCAAAGGCCAAGGGTCTCTCCAATCGCGCGATCATCGTCAAGCATGCGCTTAAGAATGCACTCATCCCCGTCGTTACCTATATTGGTGTCGACTTTGGTGGCATGCTTTCGGGCGCCATCCTGACCGAGACGGTTTTTAACTGGCCTGGTATCGGCTATGAGGTCTATCGCGCCATTAGCATGCGTGACTGGCCCATCGTTATGGGCGGCGTTACGCTCATCGTCGTCGTCGTCATGGTGATTAACCTGCTCGTCGACATTAGCTATGCATTCCTCGACCCGCGCATCCGCCTTGGCGGTCCGTCGGATAAGGCCTAAGGGAGGTACGTCTCATGCAGGAAACTGATTCTCAGTCTCAGGAGCAGGCTACCGCCACCAAGGCCGCATCTGCTCCCGCCAAGTCCCGCACGCTGTGGGGTGACGCTTTTAAGCGTCTTCGCAAGAACAAGCTCGCCGTTATCGGTGTCTGCTGGATCATCATCGTCGTTTTGGTTGCCCTGACCGCAGATCTGTGGGCTAAGCCCTGGCTCGGTTCGCCGACGGCTTCCGACTCGACCACCATGGCCGAGACGTCGCTGTTGGCTCCGTGTGCAGAGCACCCGTTTGGCACCGACGCCCTTGGTCGCGACATTCTCGTCCGCGTTATCTACGGTGCACGCGTTTCGCTGTCCGTCGGCATTATGGCCACCGCGATCTCCACGGTGATCGGTCTGGTCATGGGTGCTCTGGCCGGTTTCTACGGCGGGATCTGGGATACGATCATCATGCGCTGTGCGGACATCTTCCTGGCGTTCCCGTACGTGCTGTTCGTTGTCGCCATGATCGCCGTTATCGGCCGTGGTCTTCAGAACGTCTTTATCGCCATCGGTATTCTCGGCTGGCCTTCGATTGCGCGCGTCTTCCGCTCTGCAATCTTGACGGTCAAAGAAAACGACTATGTTGACGCTGCGCGCGCGATGGGTGCATCTGATGCTCGTATCGTAGTGCGTCACATCTTCCCGAACTCCGTCGCCTCCATCGTGGTCTACGCGACCATGAACATTGGCGGCGCCATTCTGACCGAGTCCGCTCTGTCCTTCCTCGGCATGGGCGTTATTCCGCCTACGCCTTCGTGGGGCTCCATGATTCAGGACGGTCAGCAGTATCTTCTGACTGCTCCCTGGATGATGATCATGCCCGGTCTGGCAATTCTCTCGACGGTGCTCGCCTTCACCCTGCTGGGTGACGGTCTGCGCGACGCCCTCGACGTCAAGATGAAGGACGCATAAGGATGAAGAAGAACAAGAACTATGTGGACCTGAAGGACCAGCCGGTTCCCGAGGGCCAGCATCTGCTCGAGGTCGATGACCTTAAGATGTATTTCCATACCGAGGATGGTGTCGTTCGCGCTGTCGACGGTGTGTCCTACACGCTCGATCGCGGCGAGACCCTGGGTGTCGTCGGTGAGTCCGGCTCCGGTAAGTCCGTGACCGCCATGACCATCATGGGCCTCATCTCGATGCCTCCGGGAAAGATCGAGGGCGGCGACGTTCGCTATCGCGGTCGTTCTATCCTCGAGATGACCGAGGAAGAGATGCAGCACATTCGCGGAAACGACATCGCGATGATCTTCCAGGATCCTATGACCTCCTTGAACCCGGTCTATAAGATCGGCAAGCAGGTGGGCGAGGGCCTTCGTCTGCACCGTGGCTACTCCAAGCAGGAGGCGCTCAAGCGCGCTACCGAGCTTTTGGACCTCGTGGGTATCCCCGAGCCCGAGAAGCGCGTCAATGAGTATCCGCACCAGTTCTCCGGCGGTATGCGTCAGCGTGTCATGATCGCTATGGCTCTTGCCTGCGATCCCGATATCCTGATTGCCGACGAGCCCACGACGGCTCTGGACGTTACCATTCAGGCTCAGATTATCGAGCTCATGCAGGAAATGCAGGAGAAGAACGGCAACGCCATCATCATGATTACCCATGACCTGGGCGTCGTTGCCGATATGGCCGATAAGATCATGGTTATGTACGCCGGCCGCCCCGTTGAGTTCGGTACTGCTGAGGAAATCTTCTACGAGAGTCGCCACCCCTACACCTGGGGCCTTATCCGCTCCATCCCGGAGCAGGCCATCGAAGAGAAGAAGCCGCTTACGCCGATTCACGGCAACCCGCCTTCGCTCATGAACCTGCCTGAGGGCTGCGTGTTCTCGCCTCGTTGTCCCTATGCGACGGACAAGTGCCGCAAGCAGCGCCCCGAGCGCGTTGTCACCGAGTCTGGTCATTACTCTGCGTGCCACTACTCCGGTGACCCCGAGTTCCTCAAGAACGCTCCTGAGACGTCCCGTACGCGCAAGGATTCCAAGAAGGGAGGCGAGGCGTAATGGCAGATACCAACGAGCGTACTCCGCTGCTGAAGGTCGAGCACCTCTCTAAGGAGTTCCCCGCTGAGTCCGGCATGTTCGCCAAGCGCTTCTCCAAGCGTGTTGTCTCTGCAGTAAATGACATTTCGTTCGAGATTTATCCGGGCGAGACCTTTGGTCTGGTTGGTGAGTCTGGTTGCGGTAAGTCCACGACGGGTCGCACCATCATGCGCCTGACCAAGCCGACCGCCGGTAAGGTGTTCTTCCAGGGTAAAGATGTTGCCGAGATGAGCAAGCATGAGATCAAGGACATGCGTCGCGAGATGCAGTTCATCTTCCAGGATCCCTATGCTTCGCTCAATCCCCGTATGACCATCGGCGAGATCGTCTCCGAGCCCATGACCATTCATGGCGTGGGTACCAAGGAGGAGCGTATCGAGCGCGTCCGCGAGCTGCTGGACGTCGTCGGTCTGAATCCCGAGCACATCAACCGTTATCCGCACGAGTTCTCGGGCGGCCAGCGCCAGCGTGTCGGCATCGCCCGCGCGTTCGCTCTGAAGCCCAAGCTGATTATCTGCGACGAGCCTGTCTCTGCACTTGACGTATCCATTCAGGCCCAGGTTCTGAACCTTCTTAAGGAGCTCCAGGACAAGTTCGGTACCGCATATCTGTTTATCGCTCACGACCTGTCCGTCGTGCAGCACATCTCCGATCGCGTTGCCGTTATGTATCTGGGTAAGATGGTTGAGGTTTCGGACTGGAAGACGCTCTACAGCGAGCCTCACCATCCGTACACGCAGTCGCTGCTGTCTGCCGTGCCGGTTCCCGATCCTGATATCCAGAAGACCCGCAAGCGCATCATCCTCGCTGGCGATCCGCCGTCGCCGCTGGATCCGCCGACCGGTTGCCGTTTCCACACTCGCTGCCCGATCGCTCAGGGTATCTGCTCTGAGAAGCTTCCCGAGTTTAAGGAAGTCGCACCGGGCCACTGCTGCGCCT
>URNJ01000045.1 GCA_900549215.1 uncultured Collinsella sp. | reverse complement strand
GCCGATGCCCTTGCCGCCGTACGCCACAGGCAGCAGCTCGTCCTTCTCCACGTAAATGGCGTGAATATCCGGAATCTCGGGCGCACGGAACAACCCGAGCGTACCGTACCTTGCCTGGGGTACGCAGTCCTTGAGCGGCCAGTCCTCGGTAAGCGCATAGCCCATACCCATGAGCACGCCGCCTTCAATCTGACCCTGGATGGAGATGGGGTTGACCACCTTGCCGGAATCGTGCGCGGCATAGATCTCGCTCACGCGGCCGTCATCATCCAAAATGACCACATGCGTGGCAAAGCCGTAGCAGATGTGGCTCTTGGGGTTGGGAACGTCAGCGCCCAGCTTGTCGGTCGGCTCCAGGTACACGTAGCCAAACTCGCATCCCTCGAGCGCCTTGATGGCGGCCGCGGGATCCTGAGGATGCATACCCTGGCCGGCGACGAGCTCCTGCGTGCGCAGCTGATAGGCGCGACCGTCGTCGTACTCAATCTTGACGCCGTCACCATGGGCGCTCACCGGGGCGGCAGGCGCAGGCTTGCCGGCCTCGATGCCGACCATGGCATCGCGCAGCAGGAAGGCGGCACCGCGCACGGCCTCGCCGGTCACGACCGTCTGACGCGAGCCAGACGTGGTGCCGGAGTCGGGAGCGTTCTCGGTGGAGCACTCGCCGTTGGCAATGCAGCGAAGCGGCAGACCGCATGCCTCGGCAACGTCCTGCAAAAAGACGGTGTTGCAGCCCTGGCCGATGTCGGACGTGGCGGCATAGACCACGGCCACGCCGTCCTCGATGCGAATCTTGCAGCGGCCGGCATCGGGCAGGCCCACGCCCACGCCGGCGTTCTTCATGGCGCAGGCAATGCCGGCGTGTCCGGGATGCGCATAGTAGGCATCCTTGACCTCGAGCAGCGTCTCCTTCAGCGCCGTGGAGCAATCGGCAATTTGGCCGTTGGGCAAAACCTCGCCCGGCTCGATAGCGTTTCGGTAACGAATCTCCCACGGATCCAGGCCGACCTTCTCTGCCAGCAGGTCGATCAGGCTCTCGAGCGCAAACTCGGACTGGCAAACGCCAAAGCCGCGGTACGCGCCGGCGGGCGGGTTGTTGGTGTAGTAGCCAAAGCCGCGAATGTCGGTGTTCTGGTACTTGTAGGGGCCGACGGCATGCGTGCAGGCACGCTCGAGCACCGGGCCGCACAGCGACGCGTAGGCGCCGGTGTCAAAGTTGATCTCGCAGTCCAGACCGGTAAAGTTGCCCTCGGCGTCGCAGCCCAGCGTAAAGGTGCCGTCCATGGCGTGGCGCTTGGGATGGAACGCGAGCGACTCGGCGCGCGTGAGTTTGCACTTCACGGGACGCTGGAACTTATATGCGGCGAGCGCGGCCAGGTGCTGGATGGACACGTCCTCCTTGCCGCCAAAGCCGCCGCCCACAAGCATGGTCTCGACGACCACGCGCTCGGGCTCGTTGTCCCAGCCAAACATGTGGGCACACTCTTTGCGCGTGTCGTAGGCACCCTGGTCGGTCGACTGCACCTTGACGCCGTTCTTGTACGGGAAGGCGACGGCGCACTCGGGCTCCAAGAAGGCATGCTCGGTAAAGGGCGTGGTAAAGCGCTGCGTCACGGTAAACGCGCTTTCTGCCAGCGCCTTGGCGGCGTCGCCGCGCGTCACGTGACGGCTCTGGCACACGTTGTCCTTGAGCTCCACCGTGTTGCCAAAGGCAAAGAAGCTGTCGTGCAGGCGCGGGGCGTCGGCAGCCTTGGCCTCGACAATGTTGCGCACGGGCTCCAGCGGCTCGTAGTCAATCTTTACGAGCTTCTTGGCCTTCTCGAGCGTCGCCTCGTCCTCGGCAACCACCAGCACGATGGCGTCACCCACGCAGCGGGTGATATCGCCCTGGGCGATCATGACGTCCCAGTCCTGGATAAGGTGGCCGACCTGGTTGACCGGCACGTCCTCGGCGCGCAGGATGCCCACCACACCGGGCAGGGCCTCGGCCTTGGAGGTGTCGATGGAGAGCACGCGGGCGCGCGGATACTTGGAGCGCACGGCGCTGGCATAGGTCAGGCCCGGCTGATCGAGCTCGTCGATGTCGTCGGGATACTTGCCCTCGCCGAGCACCTTCTTGCGCACGTCGATACGGAAGGCGCGCTTGCCCACGCCGTAGTCATCGCCGCGCTCCAGGTCCTCATCGATCTGCTTTTCGCCGCGGAGCACCGCAGCGGCCAGCGAGATGCCCTCGATAATCTTTTTGTAGCCGGTGCAGCGGCAGACGTTACCGCGAATGGCGTACTTAATCTGCTCCTCGGTGGGCTCGGGGTCCTCGGCGATGAGCGCTGCGCCCGCCATGACCATGCCGGGAATGCAAAAACCGCACTGCACGGCGCCCACGGCGCCAAAGGCGTACACAAAGGCCTCGCGCACGTCCTCGGGCAGGCCCTCGACGGTTACGATGTTGCGACCGGCAGCAAGAGCAGTGGTCAGCACGCACGCCTTGACGGCCGCACCGTCCACATGGATGGTGCAGGTACCGCAAGCACCTTCGGAGCAGCCGTCCTTGGCGGAATGGATATGCAGGTCGTCGCGCAGGTAGCGCAGCAGCGGTTTATTCTCCGTCGTCGTGCGCTCGACGCCGTTAACGGTAAAAGTGAATTCCTGTGCCATGGTGATTCCCTTCTACACGCCGGCGGCGATGCCGGTGCGGTCGTGGATGGCGCCATGCGGGCAGACGACGGCGCACATGCCGCACGACAGGCAGTCCACGCCGTCGATATGGGCGCAGTTGTCCTCGATGCGGATAGCGCCGGCAGGGCACTTTTTAGCGCACATGCCGCAACCGATGCAGCTCGTGTCGCAGATCTTGCGAGCGATGGCGCCCTTATCTGTGTTGTTGCAGCGCACCAGAATGTTCTGGTAGCCGGGAACGAAGGCAATCACGCGCTGCGGGCACGCCATACCGCACAGGCCACAGCCCGTGCACTTGGAGCGATCCACGCGGGCGATGCCATCGACCAGCGCAATGGCGCCGTGGGGGCAGGCCGTGACGCAGGCGCCACAGCCAATGCAGCCTTCGCTGCAGCGGGCGTCGCCGCCTGCGGAAGCGCAACCACTTCCGCAGGCAACGTAGGCCACGTTATGTTGAATGGATTTGGCCATAAGAGACTCGCCTATTTCTTAAGAAGGTACGAATAGTTGTCGCGCACGGCCCTGATGGTCAGGCGGACGGCCTCGGGAAGACCGGTGTTGACGGCATCGACCGAGACGGTGCGGACCGTGCCGGCGACGCGGACCTTAAAGTGGTCCTCGTCCACGGCCAGGAAGCCCTCGTTCTCGGAGTTCTCCATGTCCTGCTCGCTCCAGAACAGGGTGAGCTTGTCCTTGTAGGGACGACCCTCCTGGTAGGGGCAGAACACGGCGCAGTTACCGCACTCGTTGCACATGCCGTCGACATGGACGACCTGATGCTTGGCCAGGCCCGGCACCTTAATTGCCACGTTGGCGCGGTTGGGGCACACGTCGCAGCAGACCTCGCACACCGAGCCGCAGCCCAGGCAGCGGGTCTTGGTGCAGTTGCGCTTGTCGCGGCACAGCGACCCCTTGCGCTCGTAGCAGGTGTCCTCGCGGCCGGCCTGCTCGTTGCAGTCGGCGTACTTGTTAAAGTCCACGCCGGCGATGGCACGGGCGACCTCCGCGGCGTCGGCGATAGCCTCGACCACGGTGGCAGGACCGCGACGGCAGTCGCCCGCAGCCCAGACGCCCTCAACGCCGGTGGAGGTGGCGGCAAGACGGCCGCGACGGTCGTGCTCGACGCCCGCGGCATCGTAAAGGCTGGCATCGATGCCCTCGCCCACGGCGCCGATCACCGTGGTGGCGGAAAGCTCGACGGTCTCGCCCGTGGCGACGGGACTGCGACGGCCGCTTGCATCCGGCTCGCCGAGCTCCATAACGTCGCAGGTCAGCACGGAGCCGTTGAGCGCCTTGGGCGCCAGCAGCTCGCAGAACTCAACGCCGTCGGCAAGAGCAAGATCGAGCTCTTCCTCGTCGGCGGGCATCTGCTTCTTGGTGCGGCGATACACCAGGCGCACGTTCTTCACGCCGGCCAGGCGCTTGGCCACGCGGGCCGCGTCCATGGCGGTGTTGCCGGCGCCAATGACCACGACGTCCTCGCCCAGTTCGAGTTTCTCGCCCTTCTTGGCGGCCTCGAGGAACTCCAGCACATCGAGCTCGGCACCCTCGCCCAAGCCCGCAGAGCCGGGCATCCAGGCACCGGTGGCCACGACCACGTCAGTAAAGCCTTGAGCCTTGAGTTCGTCGATGGAATCAACGCGAGCGTTGAGCTGCACCTTGGCGCCAAAGGCCAGGCAGAGCTCGGCATCGTGGGAGATATCGTCGCTGGCGATACGGAACTCGGGGATCACGTGACGGACCACGCCGCCGAGAGAGTCGCGGGCCTCGAAGATGGTGACGGGCACGCCGGCACGCGTCAGGAAGAACGCCGTCGCCAGGCCGGCCGGGCCGCCGCCGATAACGGCAACGTTGCGCTCGCCGTCGTTTGCGATGGCCTGGGCGCGCAGCTTGGGCAGCACGGCGGTCATGGCCTCGCGGGCGGCCTTGAGCTTGCTGGCGCGAATCTGGGCGCCCTCGGGCTCGTAGAACGCACGCTCGCAGGCACGGCCGCAGGGATGCGGACAGATGGTGCCGGTAATGAACGGCAGGGCGTTGCGCTCGATGATAATGTTGAGCGCGTCCTCGTAGCGACCCTCGTCAACAGCCGCCAGGTAGGCGGGAATATCCTGCTGGATGGGGCAGCTCGTGCGGCACGGCGTGGTAAAGCAGTCGGAAAGCGGGCTCTTACCGGCGACCTTGCGATCGGGCAGCGGGCGCAGCGGCTTCTTATAGAGCGGGTTGGTAAGCGAATCGACCTGGATCGCGGTCACGGCGTCGAGAGAGACACCCTCAAACGGCTTGCCGTCCAGATCGGTAAACTCGCCGGCCATCTGGCTAAAGCGCTCGTAGCCACCAGGCTTGAGCACGTCGGTCGCCAGGGTGACGGGCCAAATGCCGGCATCGTACAGGGCGCGGATGTTGTAGACCGTAGCACCGCCGGAGTAGCTGATGCGCAGCTTGCCATCGAACTGCTCGGTAATGCGGCGGGCGGCCTCGATGGTCAGCGAGAACAGCGAACGGCCCGACATGTACATCTCGGTGGAGGGCAGCTCGTTCCTCGTCACATCGACGGGGAAGGTGTTGGTGAGCTTGACGCCAAACTCCAAACCGCGCTCGGCGCACAGGGCAATCAGGCGCTCGAACATGGGCACGGCATCGGCCCACTGCAGGTCCTCGCGGAAGTGCGTGTCATCGAAGACGATGTAGTCAAAGCCCAGCTCGTTGAGGCGCTGGCGGGCAAACTCATAGCCCAGCAGCGTGGGGTTGCACTTGATGTAGGTGTTGAGGCCCTTCTCGGTGATGAGGTAGGTCGCGATGCGCTCGATCTCGGCGGGCGGGCAGCCGTGCAGCGTGGACTCGGTAATGGAGTTGGAGACGCGCGCCGGGATGGACTCGACAAACGCAGCATCGACATGCTCAAACTTGTCCAGGTTAGCGAGCGCCCACGTGCGGCACTCGTTCCAAACCTCGGAGCCGCTGGCGTCCTTCATGCCCTCAATGTACGCATCGACCTTGGGGCTCTTAATGCCCTCCAGGTCATAGCCCACCGACATGTTAAAGACAAAGCCGTCCGGGCTGCCCAGGCCGTACTCGCGAGCGATCAGGTGGCAGGCGAACCATGCCTTCACGTACTCGGCAAAGGCCTGCGGAACCTCGAGCTCGGTCGACCACTCGCAGTTGTAGCACTCGTCCTGCGCCACAATGCAGGGCTTGTTAACGCACTTGGAGAGCTCCTCGCCGTCCATAACCTGAACGGTCTTAAGCTCAAAGAAGCGGGAACCAGCCACATAAGAGGCCACGATGTTCTGGGCCAGCTGCGTGTTGGGACCGGCGGCCGGGCCAAACGGAGTCTCGATGCGCTCGTCAAAAATGGGAAGCGCACCCTCCTGGTTGGTCGTGACCATCTTGCGCACGCCAAAGACGGCGCCCTGAGTCTTGTGCTCCTCGATGATCCAGTTCATCAGCTGCGAAAACGGGATCGGCCTCATGATGTCGCTCATAATGAGCTCCTCTCTGTAACGCCCGGCGAGACCGCGCGGCGGGCGCAAATACGGTGTAGCGCTAGCACAGCGCCGGCGACCCCGCGGAGGCCGCCTATACGCGCGTCGGATGCGGCGAAACATCCGACGCGCGTGAATCTACTTGTAATTAGTAGGCGCGATCGTTGAGCGTGCTCCAGAGCTTCTTGGACTCAGCCATGGTCCACGCGTTGATCTTGTCCTCATCAATCCCAACGAACTCGCGATCCTTGTACAGGACGCGGCCGTTGATGATGGTGGTGCGGCAGTTTTTGCCCATCATGCCAAAGAGCATGTGGCCGTCGATGTTCTCCTCGCTCAGCGGCGTAAAGGGCTTGTAGTCCATGACGATGACGTCGGCGGCAGCGCCGGCCTCGAGCACACCGAGCTTGCGATCGAAGTACTTGCTCGCCATCTTGGCGTTGTTCTCGAACAGCATGGTCATGGCCTCGCACCAGCCCACGTTGGGCATGGCGGCGTTGTGGCGCTGAATGATCAGGAAGACCTTAAGGCTCTCGAGCATATCGTGGGTGTAGGCGTCGGTACCCATGCACACAGGAATGCCGCGGCGGAAGAATTCGAGCACGGGGGCGCAGCCCACGGCGTTGCCCATATTGGATTCGGGGTTGTTGACGAGCCAGGTGCCGGACTCCTTGACGATATCCATCTCGGCAGGCGTCACGTGGATGCAGTGGCCCAGCATGGTGTCGGGACCCAGCAGGTTGTGCTGCAGCAGGCGCTCGACGGGGCTGATGCCACCGCGGTTGAGGCGGGAATCCCACACGTCGTTCATGCCCTCGCACACATGGATGTGGAAGCCGGTCAGGCCGTTGTTGGCCTCAGCCATCTTGTCCATGGTCTCGTCCGACAGCGTAAAGGTGGCGTGACCGCCAAACATGGCGGCGATCATGTGGTTATCGTTATCGTGACGCTCCTTGGCGGCCCACTGGGCAAACTCGGCGTTCTCGGCAATGGCCTGGTCGCATTTTTCCTGGCCGCGGCGATCAGAGACCTCGTAGCACAGGCACGAACGCATGCCCAGCTCCTGAGCTGCGTCCTTAATGGTGAAGAGGCTTCCCGGGATCTCGCAGAAGCTCGCATGGTGATCGAAGATCGTGGTGACGCCATCGCGGATGGAGTCAAGAATCGTGGCATAGGCGCTGGCCTTGGTGCCGTCGAGCGTCAGGTTGTCATCGATCTTCCACCACTGCTGCTCAAGATTCTCCAGGAAGTTGGTGGGGTTGCAGCCCTTAATGGCAAGGCCGCGGGCCAGACCCGAGTAGATGTGGGTGTGGCAGTTGATAAGTCCGGGCATGATGAGGTTGCCCTGGGCGTCGACGTACTCGGCATCCGGGTACTTGGCCTTGAGCTCGCACTCGGGACCTACTTCGACGATCGTATCTCCGTCAATGGCGACCGCACCGTTTGGAATGAACGGGGTCTGAGCGTTGCGAGTAAAGACGGAACCGTTAGCGACCAGAAGCATGGATGCTCCCTTCAACATCAGGGGCGGGGTTTGACACCTCTGACATGGCGGAGTGCGAAGCGCCGGCCTACACCGGAAACGGGCCCTCTCCCGTCAACGCTTCACCAAAGGGACAAACCCTTTGAAGTGCGGCTTGGCGCCGCATGACGTCGGCGGACGAGGCGATGCGTCCGCCGACGAATAGCACCGAATTGGTTACTTCTTGCTCTCGGGCAAGACCAGATCCACGGCAGCGTCCTTGGCAGCATCGATATGCTGAGCCACGACCGGCGTCTGCGGAAGGATCAGGTTAAGGACAATGGCCATGATGGCGGTGGGGGTTACGGCATTGGAGCCGATGACGGTGGACACCCAGGCGGGCATACCCTCGCCGGCAAGGCAACCGCTGGCCATCCAGATACCCAGGCCAAAGACGACGGAGGTGCCGACGATAGTGGTAGTGCGCTGCGTGAGGCCCTCGCGGGTGAACATGCGCACGCCGTTCATGGTGATGGTGCCAAAGACGCCGACGGTCGCGCCGCCGATGACGGGCTGCGGGATAGCGGAAAGGACGGCAGAAAGCTGCGGGAACAGGCCGGCGATGGCAAAGACGGCCGCGATGATCACAAAGACCCACTTGTTGACGACCTTGTTGGAGCAGATGATGCCCACATTCTGGCCAAGGGCGCTGGTGGGAAGACCGCCCAGCAGGCCGCCGACCATAGAGGTGAGGCCCTGGGACACGATAGCGCCGGAGAGCTCACGCTCGGTGGGCATACGGTCGATGGAGCCCAGGCAGGCGGCGGAGACGTCACCGATAACCTGAATAGCAACCATGGGGAACACGACGGCGAGGGTAATGCAGACCTCGGGATCAAACTCGAGCGCGTAGGGCATGAGCTTGGGAAGGGCGAAGACCTGAGCGGTGGCGACGCTGGAGAAGTCGATCATGCCAAAGGGGATGGAGACGATCATGCCAACGATCATGCCAAAGAACACGGATCCCAGCTTGAGCGTGCCCTTGCCAAAGTTGGCGAGCGCAAAGACCACGGCGAAGGTGATAAGAGCGACGCACCAGGCCTGCGGGGTGCCCCACAGCGGCGTACCCATACCGCCGGCCATATACTTGACGGCCGTGGGATAGAGAGAGACGCCAATGGAGAAGATGACCGTACCGGTCACGACGGGTGGGAACAGCCACTTGATCTTGCTGTAGGCCAGACCAAAGAGGACCGCGACGGCGCCGCCGACGATCTCGCCACCCAGCAGCGCACCAAAGCTAAAGCCCGAGGCACCCATGGCCTGCAGGGCCGGCAGGAACGCGAACGAAACGCCCATGACGATGGGCAGGCCGCCGCCGATGCGACGGAAGGGAGCGAAGGCCTGAAGGGCCGTATCGATCGCCGAAAGAATGAGCGCGACCTGGATGATGTCGGTGCTCTGCTGGCTATTAAAGCCGTAGACGCCGGCCATGATGACCGCCGGGGTAATGATGCCGGCAAACGATGCCAGTACGTGCTGAAGGGCACACGGGATCATTTCCTTAACGGGAGGCATGCCTTCGCGAGTGAACAGGGCTTCAGTGCCGTTCGTAACCGTCTCCTGGGTCATTTGACCACCAATCCTCGAAGTAGTTGTTTTCGCATCTAACGCTCTATTGTGACGCAGTGCGGGGTTGAGGTTGTGCCTTCATTGCATATCGTATTAAAGATGATTCTCATTCTCAATAATAATTTTTTGTTATCAGACTATTCTTCAGTTGAATTAACGCATTTCCGCAGGTCATGAAAGTGTCTGGTCAAAATAACATCTAACTTTTCTTTTGGTCAACCGTTTACCGCCAAATATCTACCGCTCATCTGTATTACGCAATGTACCTGCGGATATACGAGATGATGGGCAGCGTGTTACCATGAGAAAAAATTGTTATGAACATTTCCGATTTCACTCAAAGGAGTTGCCCGTGAACGAGACCGTACGCCGCTTTTTGCCGATGGTCGATTTTCTGGAGCAGATACTCGGCAAAAACAGTGAAATCGTGCTGCACGATTTCTCGGATCCCGACCACGCCATCGTCGATATTCGCAACGGCATCGTGAGCGGCCGCAAGGTCGGCGGCCCCGCCACCGATCTGGCGCTCAAGATCATGCACGACCCCAAGTATCGCGACCTGCCGTTTATTACGGGCTACGAGGGGCGCGGTGCCGGCGGCAAGACGTTGGAGTCAGCGACGTACTTTATCCGCGAGAATGACGAGATCGTCGGTATGCTCTGCGTCAACACCGACCTTTCCACAGTACGCTCCATCAACGCCATGGCGCAGCAGCTCATGGCGTGCTTCGACGCAGCGCCGACGCGCACGGAGCCCGCCCCTATCGAGGTCGAAAGCCTTTCGGAGTCCACACAGGAGCTCATCGACCGCAGCATTGCCGAGTTGCTGAGCGCGCGCGGGCTGGATGTAGCGTCGCTTGGTCAGAGCGACCGCGTGGACGTCATTCGCCACCTCAACGGCAACGGGGTGTTCATGCTCAAGGGCGCCGTGGCCTGCGCCGCCACCGCGCTGGGCATCTCGGAGCCCAGCGTCTACCGCTACCTGCAAAAAGTTCGCAAGGAGGGCTAACGAGCAAAATGGAGCGCGGCTCCACAAGCGACCCGTCACTTGACAAAAGACCCTGCAGCTCGCACGCGCTGCAGGGTCTTTTTGCATGTCATGTTTAGTTGTGGCCAACGCCTTAGAGAGCGGCGACGACCTCGATCTCGACCAGACCGCCAGCCGGAAGGGCGGCAACCTGGAAGGCGCTGCGCGCGGGGAACGGAGCCTCGAACTTGGAGGCGTAGATCTCGTTCACGGCAGCGAAGTCGGCGATGTCGGCCAGGTAGACCGTGGTCTTGACGACATCGGCAAAGGTGGCGCCGGCAGCGGTCAGCAAGGCCTCGACGTTGGCGAGGGACTGCTTGGCCTGGGCCTCGACGCCCTCGGGCATCTTGCCGGTCGCGGGATCGATGCCCAGCTGGCCGGACAGGAACACCATGTTGCCGGCCTGGATACCGGGGGAATACGGGCCGATGGCTGCGGGTGCGTTATCGGAAGACACGACGGTCTTGCTCATGTTTATCTCCTTACGATCAGTTGAGAAAGCGTGAGCGCGGCGTTCACACCGGGAGGCACAGTTCGGTCTGAACACCGCGCTTGATTGGGATGGTACTCAAGGTTTCCGCGTAATGCAAGATTATTATCACGCTGCGAGAATATTTTATCGCCCAACGGCGCGTACGGGCCGATGAGCGGCGTGACTGGCGACCTGCCTGAAAACTGATCCCTTTTCCCGAGAGGCTGCTGAAGACTTTGTCCTGCTTAGGCTGTGGGCATCGTCCACCGCAACGGCACCACTATACTTTTGAGTATCTGAGCATTTTGAAAGGCAGGATATGACCGCAACCGCCAGCCGAACCACCAACCGCAGGCCCGAGCTTTTGGCCCCCGCCGGAGGCCCGGAGCCCTTTGCCGCCGCGCTCGCCGCCGGGGCAGACGCCATCTACTGCGGTATGGGCAGCTTCAACGCCCGCCGCAAGGCAACGAACTTTACCGACGAGGCCTTTGAGCAGGCCTGCCGCGCCGCGCATCTAGCCGGCTCGCGCGTCTACGTCACGGTCAACATCGTCATCAAGCAGTCCGAGATGAGCGATGCACTGCAACTCATCCATCGCTGCTCCACGCTGGGCGCCGACGCCTTCATCATCCAGGACTGGGGCCTGTTCTTTGAGGTCAAGCGCACCATGCCCGGCATCGAGACACACATCTCGACCCAGGCGAACATCCATGACGACCGCGGAACCATCTGGTGCCGTGAGCAGGGCGCCGACCGCGTGACCCTCTCGCGCGAGCTTTCCATCGACGAGATTGCCACCATTCACGACGCTGCGCCCGATGTTGACCTTGAGGTCTTTAGCCACGGCGCCATCTGCTTTTGCTACTCGGGTCTATGCCTGCTGTCGAGCTTTGCCATGGCGGGCCGCTCGGCCAATCGCGGCATGTGCGCTCAGCCTTGTCGCCTGCCTTACGAACTAATCGACGAGAACGGTCGCGCGCTCTCCCCCGCCGGTCGCGAGCGCGCGCTGTGCCCACGCGACACCAACACTTCGCAGCTTGTTCGCCGTCTGTATGACGCCGGCGCCGCATCGCTCAAGCTCGAGGGCCGCATGAAGGCGCCTGATTACGTGTATTCCATCGTCGACGTGTATCGTCATCAGATTGATGACATGCTTGCCGATGTTTCGACCTCTAAGGATGAGGATGCCGCCCGCCAGCGCCAGCTCAAGCGCTGCTTTAACCGCGACTTTACGCACGCCTATCAGGACGGTACCTCGGGCGACGAGATGATGAGCTACGAGCGCTCCAACAACCGCGGCCAGATCGTGGGCACGGTGCTGGGCAGCCGTCTGGCCAACCGCGATGTGCGCGGGCTCAAGCCCGACGACCGCCGTCGCCGCGCTGCCATCGCCCGCATTGAGTTGTTTGAGCCCGTTGGCAAGGGCGACCTGCTGGAGCTTCGCCATGACGATGAGTTCGACCAGTTCCTGACCACCATCGCCGCCGATGATGCCGCCGCGGGCGACATCATCGAGTGCCGCGTGCCCCGCAGCATGCCCGAGGGCTGCCGCGTGCGCGTGATTCGAAGTCAGCGCGCCATTGACGCCGCCGGCGCCGCGCTCAAGCGCGATGTGCTGCGCCTGCTTAAGGCGCCCTGCGCGCTGGTGGTGGTAATCGCGCTGCTCGTGCTGCCTTCAGTGTATACCTGGTACAAC
>URNJ01000044.1 GCA_900549215.1 uncultured Collinsella sp. | reverse complement strand
GGCTTGCAGCGACGGACCTCAGGACACTCTTACACCACGTCTGCGCGCGCGACCCATTTCGACTTGCCATCTGGCCTTATTAGTCCAAAATTGCTGCTACCAAATCGGTAGCAGTACTCATATTTAATGTTTTTTGACCAGCGGGTCTCCCTGCCTTAGCAAATCTAAGGCAAAACGGGCTCCAGACCGCTGAATCATGCCACATAGGGCACGCCCGCAGTCCGGAACCCGGTCCAAATTGAGTTATTGCGCTGCGTTAGACCAAGACACCCGACAGGATCTCGATCAGACTGTCCACGTCGGCTTCCTCGCAGACGAGCGGCGGCAAGAAACGCAGCGTATGAGCACCCGTAGCGTTAATCACGGCACCGGCGGCCAGCGCGCGGGCAACAATATCATGTGCGTCGCCCGCGGCATCATCCAAATCACAGCCGAGCATCAGGCCACGGCCACGCACCTCTACCACATGCGGAAGCTTAGCCAGCGCCTGCTCCATATAGGCACCCACCTTGGCAGCATGCTCGGCATAATCGCCGCGCACAAGCGCGGAGAGCGTCGCGGCACACGCCGCGACGGCCAAGCAGCTACCGCCAAAGGTCGAGCCGTGGTCGCCCGGCTTAAACACGTCGGCAATCTCCTTCTTTGCCACGACGGCACCCATGGGTACGCCGTCGGCGATGCCCTTGGCAAGACTCATGATGTCGGGCTCTACGCCATAAGTCTGGAACGCAAACGGCTTGCCGGAGCGGAACAGGCCGCACTGGACCTCGTCGGCGATAAGCACGGCACCCACCTCGTGTGTCAAGTCGCGCGCTGCCGCCATAAACTCCTCGGTCATAGGGTGCACGCCACTCTCACCCTGGATCGGTTCGAGCATTACAGCGCATATTTCACTGCCCAGCTGCTTAAAGATCGCACGCAGCTCATCGACATCGTTGGGCGTGCAGGCCACAAAGCCACCCGGCAGCGGACGGAAACTATCCTGCAGCCAATCCTGCATGGTGGCGGCAATGGTCTCGAGCGTACGGCCGTGAAAACCGCCGCGCATGCACACGATGGTGTTACCGCCGTTACCGGCACGCTTGGCGTACAGGCGCGCGAGCTTCATCGAGCCCTCGTTGGCCTCGGCGCCGGAGTTAGCAAAGAACGTCTCCCACACCTGCTCGCCCGCAGCCGGGGCACCAAGAGCAGCTGCCGTGGTCTCATCGCCGGCGGCAATGGCATCGGCAAGCACGCGCGCACCATCTACGTCGTCGTTAGCGAGCTTGGACAGCAGCGCCGCGACCTGTCCGCGCTGCTCAATGTAGAAGTAATTGGAGACATGCATGAGCTTTTTGGCCTGTGCCTCGAGCGCCGAGAGCACAGCCAGGTTGCCATGACCTAGGCTGCACACGCCGATGCCGGCAAGAAAGTCGAGGTACTCACGACCATCGTCGCCGGTGAGCTTCATGCCGTGACCCTCGACAAACTCGACCGGAGAGCGGCCAAAGGTATGCATAACGTAATGGGATTCAAGCGATTGCTGAGCTGCAAGTGACATGGGATGCCTTTCGTTGAGCGCCGGACGGCGCAGACCTATGGGTGCAGGAATGGGGCGGCTGCGGGTCAGCTAGACCGTCTGAAGCTTCTCGACCTCGTCAAGGTTTTCGGTCAGACGCGCAGCAAACGTCGAAAGCGGATGCGGATGCGTATCGAACTCGTAAGCCGTCTCGGTGGAATGGATCACGGTGCCGACACCGGCATCGGTCAGCAGCTCCAGGAGCAGCGAATGCGGCGTAGTACCGTTGATGATGTGGGCACGAAATACGCCGCCGGTAAGCGCATCGACGGCCGCGCGCAGCTTGGGAATCATGCCCTTATCGACCTCGCCGCCGTAGAGCATTTCGTTGACCTCGTCGAGCGTTAGGTTGGAGATAAGCGAGTCCTTGTCGCTAAAGTCCTTGTACAGGCCATCGACATCGGTCAAAAAGATCACCTTATGCGCGTGGAGCGCCGCGGCAACGGCACCGGCGGCGGTGTCGGCGTTGATGTTGAAGAAACCGCCGTCCTCCCCCGCCGCGACGGTAGCGATGACGGGAATGTACTCGCTATCGAGTAAGCGCTCGATATAGTCGGTGTTGACGTGCGTCACTTTGCCCACACGACCGAGCTCGGGGTCGAGCGGCTCGGCGATGAGCGTGCCGGCATCGCTGCCCGACACGCCCACGGCCAGGTTGCCGTGGTGGTTGATGGCAGCAACCAGCTCTTGGTTAACCTTGCCGCCCAGCACCTCGCGCACGATATCCATAGTCGCCGGCGTGGTCACGCGCTGGCCGTTCTTAAACTCGACGGGAATATCGTAATGGCTCAGCGCCTCGTTGATAGCCTTGCCGCCGCCGTGCACGATGACGGGGCGCATACCGATGATCTTGAGCAAAACGATGTCGCTCATCACGTCGCGGCGCAGCTGCTCATCGACCATGGCGGCTCCGCCATATTTGATAACAACCGTCTTGCCGGTCAGGTTCTTAATCCACGGCAGCGCTTCGAACAGCAGCTGCGCGGTTGCTTCGTTGGATTCGCTCGAACGACAATCGCGTGCGAATTTCATAATCTGCCTCGTCTTTCGTATCGTTATCGCGCCGTGCTCCGCTGTCCGCAATCGCGGCAAGATGCGCAGCGTGCCCGGAATCTAGGAACGGTAGTCGCCGTTAATGGAGACGTACTCGTGCGTGAGGTCGCAAGTCCACACGGTGGTCGCCGCATCCCCTGCGCCCAGGTCTGCCGAGATCACAATCTCGGGCGCCTCAAAGCGACGCAGCGCCTCGTCCTCGTCAAAGGGAACAGTCAGACCGTCGCGACAGACAGGCATGCCCATCATGTCGATGGAAACGTCTTCCTGATTAAACTTCACCCCGCACTTGCCAAGCGCCATAGCAACGCGGCCCCAGTTGCAGTCGTGGCCGGCGATGCAGGTCTTAACGAGCGGCGAGTTGGCAACGGCACGGGCGGCGATATCGGCCTCCTCGTCGTTGGCGGCGCCGGTAACGTTGACCGTAACAAGCTTGGATGCGCCCTCGCCATCGGCGGCGATATTGCGCGCCAGGCTCTCGCACACCTCGTGCACAGCAAATGCCAACTCGTCAAAGGCATCGGAGCCCTCAACGATAGGCTCGACATCTGCGGCAGCGGCGCCGGAGGCAAGCATGATGCAGGTGTCGTTGGTCGAGGTGTCGGAATCGACCGTTACCTTGTTGAAGGTCTGTTTGACGGTCGAGAGCAGCAGGGCATGAAGTGCCGCAGGCTCGACGGGGGCATCGGTGGTGATAACTGCGATCATGGTGGCCATGTTGGGCATGATCATGCCCGAGCCCTTGCACATTCCGCCTACCGTATAGACATTGCCCGCATGACCCGCAGCCTCACTGACGTAGGACACGGCGTACTCCTTGGAGTGCGTGTCGGTCGTCATGATGGCGCGAGCGGCATCGGCGCCACCGTGGGCGGAGAGCGCCTCGTAGGCAGCAGGAATGGCGGTCTCAAACGTGTCGGTCGGCAGAATCTGGCCAATCACACCCGTGGAGGCAACCAGAATCTGTTGGGGCGCGCAGCCGATGACCTGCGATGCGATGCTGCACGTCTCGCGCGCGCATGCAAGGCCGGTCTCACCCGTGGCGGCGTTAGCATTGCCAGAGTTAACCGAAACGCCGGCGATGATTCCGTAGCCCTTGTCGGCACCGCCCAGGTTGGCACGGCTCACCTGCACGGGCGCCGCGCAAAAGCGATTGGTGGTAAACACGCCGGCACCGGGACAGGGTTTATCGGGCACGACGAGCGCGTAATCCAGACGCTCGGGGTTCTTGCGGAACCCAGCGTGGATGCCTGCAGCCTTAAAACCAGCCGCAGCCGTAACGCCACCCTCGACGGCGCGAATCTTGATATCAAACAGCTCGGTATTCATCGTCTTTATGACTCCTTATGTCAAACAAAAAACGGACATCGGTTGGTGCGCCATGCCAGTCGTGATCATGAGACCAGCTTAAGAGTGGCGCCCCACTCGATGCCCGACTACCAAATCGTTAACAATCGAATGTGCTACACCGGGCACGCCACTGTGGGCAAGCCTCGTCGCTCGTCAAAGCCAAAGACGATATTGGCGCACTGGACTGCTTGGCCCGCAGCGCCCTTGCACAGATTGTCGATGGCGCCCGTCGCCACCAGCACGCCCGCGCACTTGTTGAGCGCGAGGCCGATCTGGGCGGCGTTGGTGCCGACGACCGAAGCCGTCTTGGGCTGCTGGCCGGCGTCGAGTACGCGCACGAAAGTGCGACCAGCGTAGAACTGCTTGTAATAGTCGACAACGTCCTCAAGGGTCAGGGAGTCGATGGCCTGCGGCGTGAGCGGCAGCGTCACCGTGGAGAGCAGGCCGCGCTTGAGCGGTGCCAGATGCGGGGTGAAGACGACGCGATCGGTCAGGCCAAGGATTTGCTCAATCTCGGGCGTGTGGCGATGCTTGCCCACGCCGTAGGCCTCCAAGTTCTCGTCGGCGCTGCAAAAATGCGTACGAGCGTTGCAGGACTTGCCGGCACCCGTCACACCGCTGATGGCATCGACAATCACGGGACCGTTCTCGGCCACCCAGCCCGCACGCACGGCAGGAGCGGCAGCAAGGCTCGTTGCGGTGGGATAGCAACCGGCGCAGGCGACCAGCACGGGCTTGCCGTCGGCATGGTCGGATGCAGCGGTCTCCAAGTCCTGGCAGAACAGCTCGGGCAGACCGAAGGCACGTGTCTTGAGCAACTCGGGGCTCGTATGCTCGGCGGCATACCATGTCTCAAAGACAGACGCGTCGCTCAGACGGTAATCGGCCGAAAGATCAAAGCAGGAAACGCCCGCGGCAAGGAGCGCGGGCACCTGTGCCATGGCAGCCGTGTGCGGCACGGCAAGAAAAACCGCATCGCAGCTCTTAAGCTCGGGAGCGTCATGCGTGGTGAAAACCAGATCGCTCACGCCAGCAAAGCTCGGATACACCGCAGACAGCGGCTGGCCGGCATCGGCGTTGGACGTAATGGCAACAAGTTCAAACTCGGGGTGGCCGAGCACGAGGCGAATGAGCTCGGCTCCGGCATATCCAGCCGCGCCGACGATTCCAACCTTCAAAGACATATCAGACTCCTTGTCTGCGATTTATGCACCGATGCGTATTTCGCAGCGGTCGTTATGAAGTGGGTTGAAACTTTAGCACCAAAAGATGCATTAACACGTAAATGGCTTGCATATTCATGCATTGAAACATTCCCGACACATTCGCTTGAAGGAATTGACAAATGGAGCGGGCCCCGTATTGACCGGCACTCCTAACGGCGCCGGGCAATACGGGGCCCGCCCATGCGAAAACCAAGTTGTTAGGATAAGCCAGCTGGCTAGAGCTCGACCGGCACCCATTCGTCGTGATTGCAGATAAAAGCCTCGGGATCCTCGACACTAAAGAAGACGAGCGTGGGATCGTTAGGTCCCTCATAGTGCTCGCTCAAGCGCTCAAGATGCTTCCAACCGGCCTCGCGCATTTCACTCGAAGCCCGGTCTTCCAGCCCCGCACGCCCGCGCAGGATCAACCAGCCATGGCCCGGCCACCAACTCGTGGCCTCAAAGCGTTGATTTTGCAGCAGCTCTTGCCACACGTCTTTGGTGCGCGCCGTTACAAACCACAGCTTGCCGTCCTGGATCTGCGCAAACGAAAACGGACGCACATGCGGCTGTCCGTCAACGCTCGTCGCCAAATACCATGCCGGCACCGACGTCAGATACTCCAACACCGTATTCAATCCGTCCATGTGTCCTCCTGGCACTAGTCTTTTTGGGTCGGGGCTGTTTTAGCTGCCCTAGAGTTAAAGCTCCAGGCGCTCCTCGCTGCCGTCGATATCACAGAAGCGGGCGGCGATATTGCGCACCGAGAAAAACGCAAGGCGACCGTCGTTGACGCCCTCGTGGTCTTCACCGATGCCCACCATGTGCTTAAAACCGGCTTGGCGCACCCGGTCGCTCACGACTGCGTCGTCCTCAAGCGCGGCCTCGCCAGTCAGCACAATCCAACACTCCCCCGGTTTCCAACCCGAAACCTCAAACTTGGGGTTCGCGCTGAGCTCGGCCCACACGTCCTTATCGCGCGAGGTGCAAAACCACAGCTTTCCATCATCGACCATGGCAAACGAGAACGGCCTCACGCGCGGCTGATGTCCGTCCGTCACGTCGATCGTGGCGAGATACCACGCCGGAATACGCCTAAGATACGAACAGGCGCGCTCGAGCTGCGCCGTGCGGTCGTTGTCGGTCATAGGGACCCCTTTCCTGCGCTCGAATCGCGCCTAAACAAGTTGAAGATTGATGACGATGACGCAGATGAGCAGCAACGCCGTCACCACCGCCGCCAACGCATCGCCGCGGCCAAACGTAAGCGCATGCAGGCGCGTGCGGCCCTGCTCGCCATGATAGCAGCGTGCATCCATGGCAGCAGACAGCGTCTCGGCATGGCGGAACACGCCGGTGAACAGCGGGATCGCCACACTGCCGAGCATGCGTACGCCACCGAGCGGACCGCCCGTCACGCGCGCACCGCGGCTTGCCTGTGCATCGGCCGTCTGCTTCATCTCAGTGGCAAACTGCGGCATAAAGCGTAGCGCGATACCCATGATCATGCCGAGCTCGTGCGCAGGAAGTCCCACACGCGCAAACGGCGCGAGCAGGCGCTCAAAGCCCGCGGTGAGGTCGAGCGTCGGCGTGGTGAGTGTAATGGCGCTCATACCGGCCATCATCAACGTCAGGCGGCACGCCATAAAGGCGGCAGAACGCAGTGAGCCCTCGCTTATCTGCAGAAAGCCGAGCTGCCACAGGATGCGCCCACTCTGATCGGTAAACAAGTTGAGCACCGCGACCACGACGACGATTGCCAGCAGCGGCGCCATCGACGACAGAACGCGACGAACCGGCACCCGAGACACGGCATAGGTCAGCACAACGAAAATTGCGACCGGGGCCAGTCCGCGGAAGCCACTGACCGTGAGCGTCGTGATCAGAAACACAAAGCCCAAGAGCAACTTGGTTCGCGGGTCCAGGCGGTGGATTGCACTATCGCCGGGATAGTAGCTGCCAAACGAAAACGCCTCCATCAGCAGCCCTCCTCTCGCGCGACCGTCTTGGATTTAGCAATGTCCGAGACGTTAGAAGAACCGTCTGAGCGACCGATCAGCAAATTTGCCAACTCGTCGGCCAACAACTCAACCGTATAGAGCCCGCCGCGACGCAGCGGCACGCCCACCTCCGTAAGCGCCAGCGCCATACGCTGGGCAGCGGGAACGCCCAAGCCGATCGACTTGAGCTCATCGGCATGCGCAAACACCTGCGCGGGGGTTCCCTCGGCAAACACCGCGCCTTCGTTCATTACAACGATACGGTCGCAGCAATTGGCCAGGTCATCCATGCTGTGCGAAACCATGACAACGGTCAGGCCCTCGCGATGGAGCCGATCGATGAGCCCTAGGAAATCCCTGCGGGCAGCCGGATCGAGCCCCGCCATGGGTTCATCGAGCACCAGGACTTCGGGCTCCATGGCGAGCACGCCGGCGAATGCCACACGCCGTTGCTGACCGCCCGAAAGCTCAAAGGGGCTCTTGTCGCCTATCGCGGCAAGGTCGAGGCCCACGCGTGCGAGCGATGATGCGACACGACGGTCGACTTCATCTTGCGGCAAGCCAAGGTTGCGCGGGCCAAACGCCACGTCCTGCGCCACGGTTTCGGCAAACAGCTGACGCTCAGGATACTGAAACACCACGCCGACATTGGCCTTAACCGCAGCGGCGTCTTTCTTGTTTGATAGGTCGAGCCCCAGCGCGCAAACGCTTCCCTCCTGGGGACGAATCAAACCGTTGAGATGCTGGACCAGCGTCGACTTACCCGAACCGGTATGACCTGCCAAACCCAGGAACTCGCCGCGACGCACCGTCAGCGATACATCGCGCAGCGCCCACGGGCTGCTGGGGTCGTTTCCCCAGAGAGCCTGTTTGTTCGATTTGCCCGCAGTGGCCGAGCGCTTATGCCAGCGGCGGCGCTCGCGCGGACTGAGCGAATAACTGTACGAAACACGGGATAGCTCGATGACGGGCTCCGACGCGTTGCCCTCGTTGTCTACCGGAACAGTGCCGTCAGCGATTTCCAACTGGGATACGGAAGACTGCCCCGCGATATCTGCCCCACTTCGCTCGGCATAAGCCTGCGCAATCTCGGCGACCATATCCGCCTCACGCACCTGTGCGCAAACGGGCACGCCCTTCGCACGAAGCGACCTGCCCAGACAGCACGACGCCGGCATATCCAGGTTGAGCTGCGCAAGTTCGTCTGCCCGCGTCAAGATTTCCTCGGGCTTACCGAGCATGGCAACGCGCCCCGCCCGAAACACCGCGACACGATCGGCCTCGGCGGCCTCTTCCATAAAGTGCGTAATCATCACGATGGTCATGCCGCGAGCGTGCAACGCGCGGCAAGCCTTCATGAGGCCCTTGCGTCCACGCGGATCGAGCATCGAGGAAGCCTCGTCCAATATGAG
The DNA here is from genome assembly GCA_900549215.1 of uncultured Collinsella sp. Classification (GTDB taxonomy): domain Bacteria; phylum Actinomycetota; class Coriobacteriia; order Coriobacteriales; family Coriobacteriaceae; genus Collinsella. The sequence goes on along the minus strand of URNJ01000044.1, from coordinate 3,874 downwards.
CACGCGCGGTTCCATGGCGAGCACGCCGGCAAGCGCCACGCGCTGCTTTTGGCCGCCCGAAAGCGCATGGGTCTCGTGGCACTCAAAGCCCACCAGGCCCACGCCCTTCAGCGCCTCGCGTACGCGCTGCGCAATTTGCGCCGATGGCACGCCAAGGTTTTCGGGACCAAACGCAACGTCATCTTCGACAAGCGTTGCCACCAGCTGATCATCGGGATTCTGGAATACCATGCCCGCGGTCGAGCGAATGTCGTAGACCAGCTCGGGATCGGACGCATCCATGCCGTTAATGCGCACCGTGCCCGCATCGGGCTGCAGCAGCGCATTCAGATGCTTGGCAAACGTCGACTTGCCCGACCCATTGCCACCGAGGATGCAGAAAAACTCGCCGTCCTCGATATTCAGATCGACGCCGTCGAGCGCCGGTGCGGCACCGTCATAACTAAAGGAAACGCCCCGACACTCAATCATGCGCGGCCTTTGACCTGGTCCTTTTTAGGCGTGATGAGGTTGGAGACTGCTTTATACACCGCCAGCGTCAACACCGAGTTAAGCACGGTCTTGATAAGGTTAAACGGCAGTACGGCAGGAATCATGAGCGGGGCGATCACATCGACCGAGCCATACCAGAACCATACGCCAATGGTAAGGTTTGCGACCATAGACAGCGCTGTAGCGGCAATGACGCCGAGCACCAGGCCAATCACGGCACCCTTATAGGTGTGCATCTTCTGGTAAACGATAGCCGCGGGCAGAATGCAACCCAGCGTGGCAACCAGGTTCATAAGCGCGCCGACCCAGTCACCCGTGGTGAACGCATGGATAACGATCGCCATGGCGGCAACAGCGGTACCGGCACCGGGACCATATGCAAACCCGCACACCATCGCCGGCACCAGCGACGGGTCATACGTCAAAAACGGCGCCGAAGGAAGGATGGGTAGCTGCACATACATAAACAGGGCGCCCAAAGCACACATCAGCGCCATGGTAACGAGCTGTTTGGTGCTCCACCTATTCGTGTTCTCAAAATGGATATGCTGCGACTGTTCAGACATTAAGATCACCTGCCTCTTTCATCCGGACTCTAACCGTTGGTACTGGAATCTCACCAGTTCAGCCGGCATGCGAACCAACACACGCACGGGTCGCGGACTCATCGGCTCGACGCAGGTCCTCGCCTGCACCACGGCACCCCTTTGGCACCGCCCAATTTACCGCCAGTGGGGAATTCCACCCCGCCCTGAAACAGCAATTGCAAGTGTAGCACGAGCAGGTTTTCGCGCAAGTATGCCAAGGGTAATTTGTGGCGGAGATCAGTTGCCGCAACAACCACGTTCCCCACCCATCCCAAAGTAACGCGCCTTTCGCGCAAAGCGCGAAACAGCGAAAGGAACACGTATCCCTATCAGCCACGATCTCCGCCCACGCCGACCTCAAGGCCGTAAACGCAGGGAATCCGGGGGCGTGACGGGGTTTCTCTCCGGAACATTCCGCAGGACGCAAAGAGGCTCCGCAGCGCGAAGCGCGATGCGGAGCCTCTTTGCATGTCCGAGGACGTTCCGGAGAGAAACCCCCGTCCCGCCCCCGGATTCCCGGTGGGAGTTCTAGACCTTGTCGGCCTTAGTACATACCGCCGCCCTGCTGACCAGCGGTAGCAGCAGCGATAGCGTCCTCAAGCTGAGTGTTCTTGGGCACATCGGAGACGGTAGCCTCGGTGATGAGGATCAGGCTGGCGACAGAAGCAGCGTTCTGCAGGGTGACGCGGCTGACCTTGACGGGGTCGAGGACGCCCATCTCGATCATGTCGCCCCACTCGCCGTTGGCAGAGTTGAGACCCCGGCCGGCAGGCAGCTCGGCAACCTTGTCGACCACGACGGCGCCCTCAAAGCCAGCGTTCTTGGCGATGGTAGCGACCGGAGCGGTCAGAGCCTTCTTGACGATGTCGACGCCGATCTTCTCCTCGGGGTCGTCGATCTCGACAGCGTCGAGCGCAGGAGCAGCGAACGCTGCTGGCGGCTCCCATGAGGGCGACCCCGCCGCCAGCGACAATGCCCTCCTCGACAGCAGCGCGGGTAGCCTGAAGGGCATCCTCGACGCGATGCTTGATCTCCTTGAGCTCGGACTCGGTAGCAGCGCCGACCTTGATGACGGCAACGCCACCGGAGAGCTTGGCCAGGCGCTCCTGGAGCTTCTCACGGTCGAAGTCAGAGGTGGTGTTCTCCATCTCACCCTTGATCTGAGCGATACGAGCGTCGATGGCCTCCTTGGAGCCAGCGCCGCCGACGACGACGGTGTTGTCCTTGGAGATGGTAACGGACTTAGCGGTACCGAGCATATCGGCAGTGATGTCAGCGACCTTCACGCCCAGCTCGTCCAGAGCGGCCTGACCACCGGTGAGGACGGCGATGTCCTCGAGGATACGCTTGCGGCGATCGCCGTAGCCCGGAGCCTTGACGGCGCAGACGTTGAGGGCGCCACGGATCTTGTTGAGAACCAGGGTAGGCAGAGCCTCGCCGTCGATGTCCTCAGCGATGATGAGCAGGCCACGGCCAGCGCGCTGGACAGCCTCGAGAACGGGCATAATGTCCTGAACGCTGGAGATCTTCTGGTCGGTGATGAGGATGTACGGATCCTTCATCACGGCCTCCATGCGGTCGTTATCCGTGACGAAGTAAGCGGAGACATAGCCCTTGTCGAACTGCATGCCCTCGACGGTGTCGATGGTGATGTCGAACGTCTGGGAATCCTCGACGGTGATGACGCCGTCCTTGCCCACGACCTCCATGGCCTCGGCGATCTTCTCACCGACCTCGGGGTCACCGGCAGAGATGGTACCGACGGAAGCGATCTGCTCCTTGGTCTCGACCGGCTTGGCCTGCTTCTTCATCTCGGCGACGGCGGCGTTTACAGCCTTGTCGATGCCGCGACGGATGGCCAGCGGGTTGGCACCGGCGGCGACGTTACGCAGACCGTCGTTGACGATAGCCTGAGCGAGCAGGGTTGCGGTGGTGGTGCCGTCACCCACGGTGTCGTTGGTCTTGGTGGCGACCTCCTTCACCAGCTGGGCGCCCATGTTCTCGATGTTGTCCTCGAGCTCAATCTCCTTGGCGACGGAAACGCCGTCGTTGGTGATGGTCGGAGCACCGAACGTGCGCTGCAGCGCAACGTAGCGACCCTTGGGGCCCATGGTGACGGTAACGGCATCGGCCAGAGTGTTGACGCCCTTGGCAAGCTTAGCGCGGGCATCGGTGTTGAACGTAATGTTCTTTGCCATGGTAGGTAATCCTCCAAAAGAAATGTGACTCGCGTCGCCGCTTCCGAGTCCTGTGCGGCGGGCGCGTTCAAAGACGAATCAGAGATTCTGACGAGACTAGGCCTCGACGACGGCGTAGATGTCGTCGGCGCGCATCAGCAGATACTTCTCGCCGTCGACCTTGACCTCGTTGCCACCGAACTTACCGTAGATGACAACGTCGCCAACCTTGACGTCCATGGGGATGCGCTCACCCTTGTCGTTGACCTTGCCGGCGCCAACGGCAACGATGGTGCCACGCTGCGGCTTCTCCTGGGCGTTGCTGGCGATATACAGACCAGAAGCGGTCTTCTGCTCGGCCTCGTCGGGCTTGACCAGAACACGATCTGCAAGCGGCTTCAAAGACGACATGCTTGTCTCCTCCTTTTTGGGCCGCGCGGTTATACCACGCGAATTAACCCTTTTTGTTTGCGTACGCGTTGAATGGTACCCACGAATGGCGGGTTATACAACACGGAGTCAAAAAATCTTATTTTTTGGCACTTAGATTTTCTGAATGCCGGGGGATAACTTAGCGGTGGCTCCCGTGTGGCTCCGGAGGGGCGGGGCATAAGGTTT
>URNJ01000043.1 GCA_900549215.1 uncultured Collinsella sp. | reverse complement strand
CCAGGCGCAAGGGAGCCCGCCGCCGCCAGCCCCGACTGCAAGCCTGGCTGCGACTGCGACCGCTTCCTTGAGTTCTGGAACCTCGTGTTTACCCAGTACGACCGTCAGGAGGACGGCTCCATGCCGGAGCTGCCGCACCGCAACCTCGATACGGGCATGGGCCTGGAGCGCATGGCCGCCATCATGCAGCACAAGACTGCTAACTACGACGGCGATCTGATGCAGCACCTCATCAAGCTGGGCGAGGAGATCAGCGGCAAGACCTATGACGCCGACGATTACTCCGGCGCCAGCCGTTCTCTTCGCATCATCGCCGACCACTCCCGTGCCGTCGACTTCATGATCTCTGACGGCATCCTGCCCGGTAACGAGGGTCGCGAGTACGTCCTTCGCCGCCTGCTCCGCCGCGCCGTGTTCCACGGTCGCCTGCTGGGCATCGAGGGCGCCTTCCTGACCAAGTTTATCGACGAGGTCAACGCTCAGATGGGCGAGGCCTATCCTGAGCTGCTCAAGAACGTCGCGCTCGTCAAGGGTATCGTCGCCTCCGAGGAGGAGCGCTTCTCCACGACGCTCGACAACGGTCGCGTCTACCTGGATGAGGCCCTGGCAGCGCTTGCCGAGGGTGCTGTGCTTCCGGGCGATGTTGCCTTTAAGCTGCACGACACCTTTGGTTTCCCCATCGACCTGACCGTCGAGATCGCCGGCACCGCTGGCCACGATGTCGATATGGACGGCTTCACTGCCTGCATGGAGGACCAGAAGGCCCGCGCCCGCGCCAATGCCAAAGGCGACGCCTGGGGCAGCTTCAACGACGTTTGGGTCGAGCTTTCCGACAAGGTCGCCGCGACTGAGTTCGACGGCTATGACAACGATGTGATCGAGGGCGCCAAGGTTGTTGCCATCGTGCGCAACGGCGAGTCCTTCGAGTCCGCTGCCGCCGGCGAGGACGTCGAGGTCGTTCTCGACCGCACTCCGTTCTATGCCGAGATGGGTGGCCAGCAGGGCGATGCCGGCGAGCTTTCCGCCGAGGGCGTTTCGCTGACCGTTGCCGACACCAAGAACCACAACGGCCTGTATGCCCACGTCGCGCACGTTGCCGAGGGCACGCTGGCTGTCGGTGCCGCTGTTACCGCCGCGCTCGACGCCGAGCGCCGTGGCTTCCTGCGCCGCAACCACACCGCCACGCACCTGCTCGACGCCGCCCTTAAGCAGGTCCTGGGCGAGCACGTCTCCCAGGCCGGCTCGCTGGTGACGCCCGAGCACCTGCGCTTTGACTTTACGCACTTCGAGGCCCTGTCCTCCGAGCAGCTCAAGGCTGTCGAGGACCTGGTCAACCAGCAGATCTTCGCTTCCAAGCCGGTCGTGACCCGTGTCATGGGCATCGACGAGGCTAAGGCTGCCGGCGCTGTCGCCCTGTTTGGCGAGAAGTATGGCGACGTCGTCCGCGTCGTCTCCGTGGGCGCTGAGGACCAGCCGTTCTCCCGCGACCTCTGCGGTGGCACACACGCTGCCAACACCGCCGAGATCGGCCTGTTCAAGATCATTTCCGAGTCCTCCACGGGCTCCAATGTCCGCCGTATCGAGGCCGTGACCTCTAAGGGTGCCCTCGACTATATGGCCGACCGCCTGGCACTCGTTGACGCCGCTGCTACTGCGCTCAAGTGCCGCGTGGATGAGGTTCCCGCTCGCGTGGAGAACCTGCAGGCCGAGCTGCGCGAGACGTCCAATAAGCTCAAGAAGGCTCTGACCGGTGGCTCCTCCGACGCCATCTCCAGCGCCATCGAGGGCGCCGTCGAGCTCGGCGGCTACAAGCTCGTCGTCGCTGAGCTCCAGGGCCTTGAGGCTGCCGACCTGCGCAACGTATGGGATACCGTGCACCAGAAGGTCGCCGGCCCTGTCGCTTGTGTCGTCGCCAGCGTGACTGAGAAGGGCACTCCGGCCCTGCTCGCTGCCGGCTCCGATGACGCCGTGAAGGCCGGGTTCCACGCCGGTGACGTGATCAAGCAGATCGCGGGCCTGGTTGACGGTCGCGGTGGTGGCCGTCCCAACATGGCCCAGGCCGGTGGCAAGAGCGGGCCCCTCGATTCCCATGGCCGGTGGCAAGAACGCTGCCGGTATCGCCGATGCCCTCGCGGCCGCTAAGACCGCACTCGGCGCCTAAGAATCTAAGAAGTCACTGTGGTCGCGCTTGCGCTGGACATAGGGGAGACCAGGATCGGCATTGCCGTCTCGAGCCGTGATGGCAAGATGGCGATGCCCGTCAAGGTGCTTCCGGCTGCCGAGGTCACCGGTATGGCCAAGACGTTCCGCTACCTGGTTGAGGACTATGAGCCCGACATCCTGGTAAGCGGACGTCCCCTGACCATGGCCGGTGAGCCCGGCCCTCAGGCCGAGCGCGTTGCCGCTGTGGCGCAAAAGATTGCCGACGAGCTCGATCTTCCGTGGGAGTTTGAGGACGAGCGTCTGTCCTCGCAAGAGGCCAAGCGTATCCTGCGCGAGCAGGGCCTCAACGAAAAGCAGATGAGGGGCAAGATCGACATGATTGCCGCCAGCCTGTTTTTGCAGACGTGGCTCGATCGTAAAAACGAGGAGGTTTCGCATGCCTAGCGCTTCCGATCCGCGCCAACAAAATCGTACACGGCAGCCGGCGTCGCGTCCTGCCCAGCCTGGCCAGCGTCCGGCACAGCCGGCGCAGCGTGCAGCTCAGCCTGCCGCGCGCCCGGCGCAGTCCTTCTCTCATTCGGCCCAACCTGTTCAACGGACGGGTCAGCAGCCTTCTGCTCGTTCGGTTCAGCATTCGGCTTCTCACGCGGCTCAGCAGCCCACTGCTCGTACGGCCCAGCCTGCAGGCGGCACCCGCTTTAAGCAGCAGGCACCTACCCAGCGAACGCAGGCCCCCCAATCGCATTCGCATCACGCTCGTGGTTCGCATGGCGTTGCTCCGGCGACCCGCTCGAGCTACAACACGCATGCTCGTCGCGGTGCTCAAAAGAAAAGCTCCCCGGTGCCTATGATTATCGGTGGCGTTGTTGCCGTGCTTGCGCTTGTCGCGATCGTTTTCTTTGTCGTGCCAGCCGTCAAGGGCTTCTTTGGCGGTGAGGGTGCGAAAGTCGTTGCAGGCCAGCAGGTTACTATCACGATTCCCGATGGTGCCTCGGGTGACAGCATCGCTTCGATTCTCTCCGAGAACCATATCGTAGAAAATCCCAAGGATTACTATGCGGCGGTGAAAAAGCTCAACGCCGATATGTCGCTCAAGCCTGGTGATTATTCGTTCACCACACTCATGGATGCGACCAAGGTTGTTCAGCAGCTCATGGAAGGCCCCAACGCGGGCTCCAATACGCTGACTATCCCTGAGGGCCTGACGGTCGATCAAGTCGCCGACCGTGTGGCCCAGGCCTACGACAGCATCTCTAAGGAAGACTTCCTCAACCAGGCCAAGGCCTCCAACTACGTGGACGACTATAGCTTCCTTAAGGGTGCCGCCAACGACTCGCTCGAGGGTTTCTTGTTCCCCAAGACCTATTCGTTGGGCGATTCGCCGACGGCCGATGGCGTGATTCGCGCTATGCTCGATCAGTTTAAGACCGAGTACAAGTCGCTTGACTTTGCGAGCTGCGAAGCCAAGATCAAGGAACGCTACGGTGTGGAGATGTCCGACTACGACATCGTCAACTTGGCCTCTATCGTTGAGCGCGAGGGCCTCAACGCCGATCAACGTGCGCATGTGGCCTCGGTTTTCTACAACCGCCTTGCCGGCAAGCTCGATGGCCTGCGCTATCTCAACAGCGATGCGACTATGATGTATGTCACCGGTGGCGAGGTTACCGCCGACGACCTGCAGAGCGATAGTCCCTATAACACCTACAAGCACGAGGGCCTTCCGCCCACGCCCATCTGCTCTCCGTCGCTCGAGGCACTCAAGGCCACGCTTGAGCCGACCGACTCCGATGACCTGTATTTCTACATTACGCAGGACGAGGAGTACTTCTCGCAAACCTACGAAGAGCATCAACAGTCTTGGAATTAGCATGAGGATTTTTAGCCCCAAACGTTACGTTGCCTCGGTCGATCGCATCGACCTTGATACCCTTTGGGCCGACGGCAAGCGCGCCATTCTGCTCGATCGCGATAACACCCTGGTGCCGCGCGACACCGAGCAGGTTCCCGCCGCGGTTTCCGCTTGGCTCGATACCGCCCGCGCCAAAGGCTTTAAGCTGTGCATGGTGTCCAACAACTGGCATCGCGACCAGGTCATGGCATCAGCACGCGAGCTGGGACTCGAGGCCATCAGCCACGCCATGAAGCCGGCGCCGTTTGCCCTCAAGGCGGGTCTTAAGCGCCTCGGCGCCACGGTCGACGAGGCGGTGCTGATCGGTGATCAGCTCTACACTGACGTGTGGAGCGGTAACTTTGCCGGCGTCGACACGATCTTGGGAAAGCCACAGGCAACTCAGGACCTGTGGTATACGCAGATCTTCCGTATCTTTGAGCGCCGGGCCCTGCGCGACCTTCCCTGCGAGGAATAGGTCTCGCTATGTCCCAGCACACCAAACACGGCTGCGACCATATCTTCTTTATCGGCTTTTTGGGCGCGGGCAAATCGACGCTCGCGCGCAACGTCGGCACTATGTTCAAGCGGCGTTTTATCGATACCGACCGACTGGTCGTGCGCCGTTGCGGTAAGTCGGTAACCGAGATTTTTGAGACCGAGGGTGAGGATCGTTTTCGCGAGCTCGAGACCTCGGCGCTCCGTTCGCTCCAAAGCGAGCGTAGCCTGTTGGTTTCGTGCGGTGGCGGTATCGTCGAGACGCCGGTGAATATTGAGCTGATGCACGAAATGGGTACGTGTGTGTACCTCGAGGGCGACTTCGAGGATTCGATTCGCCAGATTCGTCGGTCCGACACGCGGCCCGATTTCCGCTCGCCCGAGCATGCTGCGCGCTTGTTTGAGCATCGCCGTCCGCTGTATCGCCAGGCCGCCGATATTACCCTTGATATTCGCAACAAGTCCTTCGAGGACGTTTCCTACCTTTGTGCCGAGATGCTTTTGGAGCGTGGGCTGCTATGATTCGCCGTCAACTGATCAATTTCCAAAACCGCAGCGTCGATGTCCGTGTCGGATTGGGCGCGTTCGATGAGTTGTCGCGCATGTTTGCCTCGGCTGTGGGCAAGCCTAAGCGCGCGATGGTCGTTTGGAACGACGCCACATCCGAGCGTTTTGGTGAGGTCGTCGAGCATGCGCTGGTCGACGCCGGTTTTGTCATGTCACAGCTTCCCCTTGAGGTTTCGCCTGCTGGTGCCACGCTGGCCGATGCCGATGCTATCTTTGGCGCCTTGTCTGCCAACGGCATTACCTGCGACGATCTGGTTGTCGCCGTTGGCGATGCCGCAACCTGCTCGGTTGTTAGCTGGTGCGCCAACCAGTGGTGTGGCCGAACCGAGTGCGCGCTGCTGCCGACGACCTTCGACGCCATGCTCACGGTCGCGACGACCATGAAGCCGCTCATTGCCTCGTCGTCGAATGCGCTTCCCGCTATCGCGTTCCGTCCCGAACCGGGCTTGGTCGTGTGTGACCTCGACCTTGTTCGTGAGGCGGACCCCGAGGACCTCAAGCTCGGCTTTGTGGTGCTTGTTGGCACCATGCTTTCGAGCAGTAAGTCCCGTTGGAATCAGTTTACTGAGACCGTCCCCGAGATTCTCGCGGGCGAGGAGGTCGCGCTCGTCAATGCCGTTCAATGGTCTCAGACTGCCCGCAAGGACGTACTGATGGCCACGAACCCGAGCGCTCGCCATGCGCTCGATTTTGGCAAGACGGGGGAGCGTACCCTGCGCGCCTGCTTGGGCGATGCCGCTTCGCAGGCCCCTGCCTACCAGCTGTTGTCCGAGGGCATTCGCTTTGAGGCACGCCTAGCACATGATGCCTGCGATTTCGATATCGATTACGTCTTTGAGGTCGATGACTGCTTGGAGGACTTTGGTATCGAGGAGCTTGCCTTCGATCTGGAGCCTGCCGCATATATCGAGGAGTTCCGCAGGCAGCAGTTTGTCCGCTCGAACCGCAGTATGTTGCCGCTGCCCGCGGCACTCGGCGCCATTCGTCTAACGAGCGTTGAGGACGAGGTTCTTGAGCGCCATGCTCACGCCTACTTGGCTTCACGCAAAGAACTTCTCTAAGATTTATTGACATCCATTGTCTTTCGTATCATGTTGAGGGGCGGGTTTTCAATCGGTTGCGGATCGCATGCGTTTCCGTCGTTCGATTGAGACCCGTCCCGTCTATATAGAGACAACAAGAAAGGAATCTGCATGTCTGAGTTTGCTGCCGGTCCTGCCGGTCGTATCGAGCGTGTCCGTGCCCTGATGTCCGAGCGCGGCTACGACGCTATCGTGGTGCGCGACGAGGCCAACCTTCGTTGGCTTACGGGCGTGAAGGGCGTCTTCGACTACACCTTCGAGTTCCCGCACGCTGCGTTTATTACGGTCGACCAGTGCCTGTTCCACACCGACTCGCGCTACCTCAACAGTTTTGAGGAGAACACGCCCGCCGGCAGCCCCTGGGTCTACGACATGGACGAGGGTACCATTCCCGGCTGGGTCGCCGGCAAGATCGCGGCTAACAAGTGCCGTGTCTGCGCTGTCGAGGACGATATGCAGATTAACTTCTACCAGGGTATTCAGCGCGGCCTGGAGGACCGTTCCGTCGCCTGCATGCTGCCGCTGATGCACGACGATATCCGCAAGATGCGCGCCATCAAGGATGCCGAGGAGATTGAGCTCATGCGCCATGCGCAGTCGATCACCGACGCCGCCTTCCAGCACATGCTCGGCTTTATTAAGCCCGGCATGACCGAGAAGCAGGTTCGTAACGAGCTCGAGAACTTTATGTTCGCCAACGGCGCCGACAGCTTGGCCTTCGGCTCCATTGTGGCGAGCGGGCCCAACACCGCCAACCCGCATGCCGTGCCGAGTGACCGTGTCATCGAGAAGGGCGACTTCGTCCTCATGGATTACGGCGCGGGCTACTGCGATTACCGCTCCGACATGACGCGCACTGTCGTGATGGGCGAGCCCACCCAGGAGCAGCTCGACCTGTACGCACTCGTGCGCCGCACGCACGAGGAGTGCGTCGCCGCCATCCATCCGGGCGTTGAGGGTAACGACATCTTCAAGCTTTCCAAGAAGATCATCGGCGATGCCGGCTATGGTGATTACTACAACCATGGTCTGGGCCACGGCGTGGGCATCGACATCCACGAGCTGCCCAACTTCAACCGCAGCAAGAACACCATCGAGATCGGCTCGGTTGTCACCATGGAGCCCGGCGTCTACCTGCCCGGCGTGGGCGGCGTGCGCCTGGAGGACTACGGCGTGGTCACCGAGAACGGCTACGAGCCCTTCACCAAGACCCCGCACGACCTGCACGTTATCGACTGCTAGTCTACTTCGGTAGATAGTTTGGGGCGGGGCGTTCGGATCGATTCGGACGCCCCACGTTCTCTTTTTATGCGCTCGCTGCAGGCGCCGTCTGCAAGTGTATAATTTCTGTCGTATGTAATTTGGACGCTTGTGCGTTCTGCCCATAACAAGAAAGGTCGCTATGCCTACCATTTCTACCGCCGACTTCAAGAACGGCCTCGGTCTCCGCATCAAGGACAAGGTCTACACCATCGTCGAGTTCCAGCATGTCAAGCCGGGCAAGGGCGGCGCTTTCGTGCGCTACAAGACCCGCGACATCAAGAGCGGCCGCGTCGTCGAGAACACCTGCAACGCCGGCACCAAGTTCGAGAGCGTCATGCTCACCACCCGTGAGTTCCAGTACCTCTACAACGATGGCACCGACTACATCTTCATGGACAACGAGTCCTATGAGCAGGTTCCCGTTCCCGAGGACATGGTGGGCGAGAACTCCAAGTGGCTGCGCGAGAACGACGTCTGCCAGCTGCTCTTCGCCGACGATGAGCTCATGGGCGTGACCCCGCCGATGTTCATCGAGACCACCATCGTCCAGACCGACCCGGGCTTTAAGGGCGACACCGTCCAGGGTTCCACCAAGCCGGCCACGATCGATACCGGCGCTGTCATCCAGGTTCCCATGTACCTCAACGAGGGCGAGGTCATCAAGGTTGACACCCGCGACGGCAAGTTCGTCTCCCGCGTCTAGCAACCAAATCTTCTAGGAGGACTCATGCCCCAGGAAATCAAGATTGACGGCATCGGCATTTCGCCCGATGTTCTGACCGCCATCGTCTCGCGCGCCGTGTCGGATGTCGAGGGCATCGCCTCCGTTGGCGTCAAGGACCTTGCCACCAACCTTGTCTCCATGATGCTCTCGTCCAAGGCCCCGGCTTCCGAGCCGGCGGTCGAGGCCGAGGTCGTCGGCGACAAGCTCGCACTCACCGTGCGTGTCGTGGTGTTCTTTGGCTATCCGTTCAAGAAACTCGCCGAGGCCGTTCGCGCCGCCGTGGTCGCCGCCATTGATGCCCAGGTGGGCGTTGAGGTTGAGCGTGTTGACGTTTGCATCGACGGCCTCGTTTTCCCCAAGGAGTAACCTTTGAGCCTTAAGGTTTATCGCGGGCGTACGCTTGCCCGCAGTCAGGCGCTGCAGCTGCTGTTCCAGGCCGAGGCCACGGATAGCCCGCTCGAGCGCGTCCTCGAGGGCGATTTCCTGATCTCGAAGGGTCCCCTCGACCCCTATGCGCTGGAGCTGTGCCGCGGTGCCTATGAGCATATCGACCGCATCGACTGTGCTCTGCGCTCCGTTGCCAAGAACTGGGATCTTATGCGCATGCCCGGCGCCGACCGCAATCTGCTGCGTATCGCCGTTTACGAGATGCGTTTCCTCACCGACGAGGAGGTCTCGGACGCCATCGTGATCAACGAGGCTGTCGAGCTTGCCAAGGCCTATGGCACCGACCAGTCTGCGTCGTTCGTCAACGGCGTGCTGGGCAAGATCGCTCGCAGCGAGGAGCTGCCGGGCGAGGACCTATACCAGGAGCTGCTGGCCGAAGATCGCGCTCGCGAGGAGGCACAGGCTGCCGAGGCTGCCGCAAAGGTTGCGGGTGCCCCGGCCGAGACTGGCGTGCTGTCCGAGGACGTGGACGCTGCTGAGGTCGCCGAGGCCGAGACCGGTACCGTCGAGGAGTAGCCATGCCAGAGGGTTCCGTCCGCAACTTCGACGAGATTTCGGACCGCTTGGACCAGATCATAGCTACCGTTCGCTCTAAGGATACGTCCTTGGAGCGTTCGCTCGATCTGTTTGACGAGGCGATTGAGCTGGGCTCCCGTGCGGTCGACATGGTCGACAAGTTTGAGCTGACGCCGCGTGAGGCCGACAAGCTCGAGCAGGAATACGATGAGGATGCGGCAAACGAATCCCAGGATAGCTAGGCCGCATCTCCGGATACGAATGGTTGATGGCATTCATGAAACGCGTGCGTCTTGATGACGAACTGATTTCACAGGGCATCTGCGCCGATCGCGCGGATGCCCTTCGCACTCTTATGGCTGGCTTGGTCTCGAGTGGCGGCGAGCGCTTGACTTCGCCGGGCCTTAAGGTGACCCCGGGCCTGCCGTTGCACGTGAAGGGGCGCATTCCCTATGTTGGCCGCGGCGGTCTTAAGCTCGAAGGCGCGCTTGATACGTTTGGTATCAATCCGACGGGCCTTGCCTGTCTGGATGTGGGCTGCTCTACCGGCGGCTTTACCGATTGCCTGCTCAAGCGCGGAGCTGCGACCGTTGTCTCGGTGGACGTTGGTCGCGCCCAGTTCGATTGGTCGTTACGTCAGGACGATCGCGTGACGCTGCATGAGCGCACAAACGTGACGCAGCTGCCTGAGCTTGGCTATGCCGGCGCCATCGACCTGGCTGTGTGTGATGTCTCGTTTACCAGCATCGCGAACATTATCGATGCGGTGCTGGCGTGCCTGGCGCCTACGGGTGCATTCTGCACGCTTGTAAAGCCGCAGTTTGAGGCTCCGGCGGCGCTGGTGGGTGAGGGCGGCATTGTGACCGATCCCGCCGTGCGCCGCGATACACTCGTTGCGGCAGTTGAACTCTTTGCTGCCAAGGGGCTGTTCCCGGTCGATGTGTGCGTGTCGCCCATTCATGGTGCCAAGGGAAACGTTGAGTTTTTCCTGTACGGCACGAGGTTTGCCCCCGGCGACCGCACGCAAGACGAGCTGCAATCCCAGGTATCGGTTTTGAGCGAGAAAGCCGCAACGCTATGAAGGTCTTTCTGGTTCCCAATTACTACAAGCAAGAGGCGGTCGAGAGCGGTCTGATGCTCGAGCTTTGGCTGACGCGCCAGGGCTATGAGGTCGCATGGGCTGGCGACCAGCGATCGAAGATTCAAAGCACTCCTGATATTGATGGCTCCGATCTGGTCATTACGCTCGGCGGCGACGGTACGTTGCTGCGCGCTGCCCGCATCCTCAACCATCGCGAGATTCCTATCCTCGGTCTTTCCTATGGTCACCTGGGCTTTTTAACTGCTGCGAGTCCAGAGGAGCGCGACATTCTGCAGGTCGTGAGCGACGCCCTGTCCGGTGAGCTGCACGTGAGCCGTCGCGCCACCATCGCCGCGGATATCGTGTCCGTGCGCGAAGACGGAACGAAGGATGTCGTGCGCACCTTCGCCCTCAACGACATGGCGCTTACGCGCGGGCCCCTGTCCGATATGGTCGAGTTCGACATCACGGTGTCCGGCCATCATATCGACCGCCTGCGCGGTGACGGTGTTGTCGTTTCGACAGCGACCGGCTCCACCGGCTATGCACTTTCCGCCGGCGGCCCCATCGTGAGCCCCGATTACACGGGCATGGTCTGCGTACCCATTGCGCCGCACACCATTCAGGCCCGTGCCTTCCTGACTTCGCCGAGTGATGTCGTCGAGATCTTTATGTCTGATGACCGTCCGAGCGTTCCGGCGATTGCTATCGATGGACAGTTTATTACCTGCGATGGCACCGTTGAGAGCGTGGCTGTGCGCCGCGGGCCCGGAGATGTGCTGCTGCTCGATTACGGCCCCGAGAGCTTCTATAACTCGGTGAGCCGCGTATTCTACGGAGTCCGTCATGATCGATGAGCTGCAGGTTTCTAACATTGCACTCATACGCGAGGCGACGCTGGTGCCGAGTGCCGGCCTGACTGTCCTGACCGGCGAGACCGGTGCCGGCAAGACCGCGCTGCTCTCGGCCCTCAAGCTTATTTTGGGCGAGCGCGCGGATTCGTCGACGGTGCGCGAGGGCGAGGCACTTGCCAGCGTCGAGGCGCGCCTGTTTGATGGCCCGCATGACACGGAGGGCGTCACCGTGCAGCGCAGCCTTTCTGCCGAGGGTCGCAGCCGCGTGAAGATTGACGGCCGCATTGCCAGTGTGCGCGAGCTTTCGGAGCGTGTTGGCGTGATGATGGATCTGTGTGGCCAGCACGAGCACCAGCGCCTCCTCGACCCGGCGCATCACGTTGCAATGGTCGATGCCTGGGCAGGGCGCCCGGCACTCGAGGCGCTCGAGCACTACCGTGCTTGCTTTAAAGCCTCGCGCGCGGCTGCCAAGGAGGTTCGACGTGTCGAAGAGGCCTCGCGTGCGCAGGGGAGCCGCGTCGAGGAGGCGCGCTTTGCCCTCGAGCGCATCGGCGAGGTCGACCCCAAGCCGGGCGAGTATGAGGAACTCGAGGAACTGCTGCCGCGCTCCGAACATGCCGAGGTACTGGTTGCCACAGCTAACGATGCCCATGCATCGCTTGCCTCTGAAGGGGGAGCGCTTGATGCCGTGAACAGCGCCGTGGCAGAGCTTTCCCGAATGGCTACCGTCGATCGCAAACTGGGCGACATTGCCGATGCGCTTTCGGATGCCTGTATCTCCCTTGAGGATTGCGCGAACGAGCTTCGTGCCTATCGTGATGGCGTCGCCTTCGACCCGCGCGAGCTCGCTCGCATGCGTGAGCGGTATTCCGACCTCAAGGGCCTGTTGCGTCAGTGGGGTCCCACTATGGACGATGTTTTCGCCATGCGCGATCGCTCGCAAGAACTGCTGTCCCTGGTCGATGATGGCGATGAGCAGATCAAAAAGGCGCGTGAGGCACTCGGGAGCGCCGAGCGCGAGTTGTTTGCCGCTGCCAAGGCACTTAAGCGCGCGCGGAATACCGCAGCCCCGCGCTTTTGCCACGAGGTCGGCCGTCAGATGGCACGCCTGGAGATGGGTGGCGCCGAGCTCGTCTGGGAGTCGCGCGATCTTCCGCGTGCTGAGTGGACGCCCGTTGGTCCTTCGAGCTACGAGCTGCTATACCGCAGCGGTGCCGGTTTGACGCCGCGCCCCCTGCGTCGAATTGCGTCGGGCGGCGAGCTCAGCCGCGTCATGTTGGCAAGCAAGGTTGTCCTCGGTAACGCGGACGGTGTCGATACGCTGGTGTTTGACGAGGTCGATGCAGGTGTCGGCGGGGCTACCGCCCCGGCCCTGCTGATACGA